>DATAIE010000805.1:0-1540 GCA_036262875.1 Verrucomicrobiales bacterium | reverse complement strand
GCGGAGGAAATTCTGACTGCCTCCGGCGGCTCACAGCTGAGGCTTCTGATCGCATGGCTGGCAACCGCTACGAATGAGGAACTTCTCTCGATGGCTGGAAACTTCATTCCTGCGCCGCTCGACAGTGGCCTCGAACTGCGCCTGCTGATGGTTCGCTGGGCAGAGGTGAATCCCCAGGCAATGATGAAATGGGCGCAGGACGCGGCAACCTCAACACCGCGCCTCAAGGATACCGGACTGCAGGACACCGCACTGGTGACATGGGCGCAGGTGGATTTCGAAGCTGCGTGGGCCGCAGTTCAGGAGGGCCCTCCCGTCCGCCGGGCGGCTGCGATCCTTGGTCTTTCATCCACAGATCCCGCGCGATGCCGCAGCCTGCTGGCGGCGGACCCTTCGCTTCTCAACTGCACCGTCAACTCATTGAATTTGGGGCCTCAGATCCTCAGCCGCATCGTCCAGTGGAATCCCGCGGAGGCCGTGGCATTCATGGATAGTCTGCCGCCGGAGCAGCGAAGAACGCTCGCGGAAACGATGGTTTCCACCTGGGCGAAGACCGACCCGGCGGCTGCCATCGCCTGGATGAAAACGCAGTCCGTGGAATCGCAGAGTTCCATGAGCAGTTTCGCTCAGTGGATCACGGAGCGCGCGCCTCAATTCATTCCGGAACTGCTGGAAGGACTGCCGGCCGGCGGCCTCCGCGCCACCGTCCTGACAACGGATCTGAAGCGTCTCGCCGCCGATGATCCCGCAGGTGCCCGCAAGCGGATGGAGGAACTTCCGGAAGGACCTTTGCGGCAATATGGCCGGACGCTCCTCATGCAGGGCGCGCTCAAAAGAGGCGATCTCGCCGAAGCCCGGGCGCTGGCGGATCAAACCGGATGGCGCGTCGATGGCACGTGGTATCCCTCTCATGAACAGTTGATCACGGCGCAGGGTTCCTCCTCTTCGTTTTCGTTTTCCGGTCCCAATGCCGTGGAAAGCCTGAGAGAGCTTTTTGGACGCATTGCCGCGACAGATCCCGCCGGTGCCGCGGAGATTCTCTCAACGAAAGGAGGCGAATCCCAACTGGCCCTGGGCGCGGCGGAAACCAATCCCGGAGGTCTGGCGGAAGCACTCTCCGTAAAAACAAATGATAACGGTGCTCTGAAAGCGCTAAAGGCAGTGATCGATGCGTGGGCGGATCATGATCCAGCCAAAGCCTCCGCATGGGTGGAAGCCCGCGCCCCAAACACGAAAGTGCGCGAGGCCGCGATGGACTCGCTCGCCCAGTCCTGGGCAGCCTCGGATCCCGCAGGACTTTTGAAATGGGCGGCGCAGCGGGAGGACGCATTGAATCCGGCGTGGTCTCAGCTCACCGCACACGCACCGGATTTCGTGCTGGGACACCTGGAGGAATTCTTCGCAGCGAATGCCCCGAAGAGTGTGGAGTCTCTTCTGAGCACGCTGTCCCGCCGCCCGGAAGACTCGCGTCTCGTCGTGCAGCAGATGCCCGAAACGGTCGATGCACCGATCGGAGAAACGGTGAACAAGTGGCTGAAGG
>DATAIE010000804.1:0-2503 GCA_036262875.1 Verrucomicrobiales bacterium | reverse complement strand
GGATGTCCAGTTCGTGCCAGAGCGTGGGTTCACCGGCGACAGCGGCGTTGTTCGCCGCCCGCCACGTAAAAGTCTGCCACGCAGCCTTGCCGGATTCATCGCTCGCCGCCCAGGATTCGGCGGCGGTGTTGTCGGAGCGGGGATCGCGCAATTCCATGCTGGAGCCGCCGGCGTTGGCGGTTGCCGGCCAGCGGCCGCCGGAGAAAAACCGGACTTCGTCAGCGGGATTTCCCTCGGGGTCCTGCAATTCGAGGCGGTCCGTGCGATGCGACAAACCGCCACTCCACGGCCCCAGCACCTGCGCCGGAGGGAGGGAATATCCCGAGGCAAAAGTCACCGGATTTTCTGTCAGCACGAGATAGCCATTCGCTGCGATTTGGGTGCCCGGAGCGAAATCGAAACTGATGCCTCCCCGCATCTTCCAGCCGGTCAGGTCGACCGCCGCCGCGGATTTGTTATACAGTTCAATCCACTGCCCCGGCTTTGGCGCGGCAGGCGCCAGCACCGTGGGCGAAGGAAGGTCAAACATGATCTCATTGATAACGATCGCCGTCTTGAGGGTCACCGCATTGGCGGCTCCCGGCGTGCCCGCAGAGGGCCTGAGCCACGGGCCGGTGCCATCAGGGTACCGGGCGCGGGGATTGAGCTTCACTTCTGCGGAGTCCAGCATTGTCGTCCCGTCCGCCGCGAGCAGGATGAGGCGGCTGCCATCCTCAAAAGTAAGAGGAAAATTCACAAATCCGCCGGCGGCCAGAGACTGCGGGGGCAAAGGCTGGTTCAGTGTCCCCGACGCGGTAATGATGCGAATGGTCATGCCGCTGAGGCTCACAGAAGCTCCGCCCGTGTTCATGAGTTCCAGACCCGAGAGGGACACTTCATTCAGCACCACAGGAGACGGTGCGGTGATGGGCACGGTCTCCGTCGCGATGACCTCCAAATCGAACGCGGCATCGGTCGTATCGAGCGGCCCGGTGGGGCCGGCAACAAAGGCCGCGTTGTAGTGGGCCGTGATTTCGGCGGCAGTAAGCGCCCGATTGTAGATCGCGGCCTCATCGATGGTTCCACTGAAATTCAGGGAATAAGGGGCAGCCGCCGAGCTTTTGCGGGCACCGATGCTCACCTCGTGCGTCTGATTCACCATCGTCGCGGCCGGCGTGCCGGAAATCACCTGCGTCCCGTTGACGTAGAGCCGAGCGAATCCCGCAGGTTGATCCACCACCGCCACGACGTGCTGCCATGTATTGTTAGGGAGCACAGTGGACTGGACCACCCACGGGCTGTTGGGGCTGCCTCCATTCCATCCGAAAAGGCGATAGCCGGTGGTAACGTCCACGGCATACTGTTCGCCGCCGCCGCCGGTGCCTTTGGCAAAAATGGCAGCCCCGCTTTCCTGGCTGGACGGGCCTTTCACCCATGCCTCCATGGAGAATTTTTTGCTGCTGCTGTAATTGAAGACACCGGTGTCCTGGACAACGAGCACGTCGTCCCCGCCGTCCGCATTTCCCTGGAAGACGGGAGCCGCATTGCCGGGGTCCATTCCTAAAAGCGGCTGGCCGTTTACCAGATCAGAGGGACGCGGTCCTGGCTGGCCGAGATTCGCCGCAGCCATGCCGGTGAAGGCCCCTGGTTGGGCACCGGACTGCGGGGCAGCAGCGGCGGCGGCAAGATCGTTGGCCGGGCCGGTCGACTCGCCCATGCGCCAATAGCCCACGGGATCTGAAGCGAGGACTGCAGCGGCATAGGAGGGCAGCGGGCCTCCCTGGTGGACCTCCACGGCGAGCACATTGGCACCCTGTTGCAGCGATGTGCCCGGCACCGTGAACTCCCGGAACCCCAGCCCCCCAGGCGGCACGCTGCCTGCCGCTGTCGAATAACTGAGCGTGCCGGAGGGAAGGCCGGCTCTCGCGACTTCCGTGCCATTCAAATAAACCGCAGCGCCGTCGTCCGCCAGGAGACGGAACTTCAGCGACGTCAGCGCCGGATTGCCTGCATACTGAAACGTGCGGCGAAAGTAATAAGTGGAGGGTCCCGCAGGCAGCGGAGTGCCCGCCGTTGCCGGAGACGGCAGAGGGTCCGTGCCTAACTGAAAGGAGGCGGTCCCCTGCGGCCACGCATTGTCCGCAAACGCCGCGGCACTCCAGCCCGCGCCCATATCCGTACCGCTGGCCTCGTATTTCCACGAAGCCCCCAGCGCGCTCACAGTGGTGATCAGGGGGGGGAGAACCGCCGGGAAATTCGCGGCTCCTGGCGTGCCCCCAAGAGAGCGCGATGTCCGCCAGGAGGCCGCGGTATCGGTGGCGGTATTCAACGCCCGTTTCGCGAGGGAGGCGCCGCCACCGTCGGCTCCGGTCGGCCAGTCACCTCCTGTGCCGTAGGAGATTTCATCGACCACGCGACCGTTGTTGTTTTGCAGGCTCAATTTTTCGCCGCTGTTGCTCAGCTTGCCCGTCCAGGGTCCTACTGAGCCGGGAATGTTCGCAGGTACCGCAGCGACCACCAAATA
>DATAIE010000803.1:0-7616 GCA_036262875.1 Verrucomicrobiales bacterium | reverse complement strand
TCAGCACCATGACCGGCAAAGCCAACGGCAAGCTGTTGCTGGCGCCTGTGGAGGAGTTTCAACAGCACGGGCGCAGTGGAGCGTGGGTCAGCAGAAAGTTTTTGCCGCACATCGCCTCCGTCGCGGATGAACTCTGTTTTGTGAAGAGCATGCACACGGACGCGGTGAATCACGCGCCGGCCATCAGCTTTCTGCTCAGCGGCAGTCAACAGCCGGGCCGTCCCACGCTCGGTGCATGGCTTGCCTACGGTCTTGGCAGTGAGACGGAGAACCTGCCGGCCTTCGCCGTCATGACCTCCGTGAGCAAAGGCACCTCCTGCGGTCAGATCTTCTACGACTTCTACTGGGGCAGCGGCTTTCTGCCCTCGCGATACCAGGGGGTGAAGTTCCGGGGCAGCGGCGATCCCGTGCTTTACGTGTCCAATCCTGAAGGCATGAGCCGGCAAATGCGGCGCGCCATGCTCGACGACATCGCGCAGATCAACGAAATGAAGCTCGCGGATTTTGGCGATCCGGAGATCGCCACGCGCATCGCACAGTATGAGATGGCGTTCCGAATGCAGGCCAGCGTCCCGGAACTCACGGATCTCAGCAACGAGCCGCAGGCCGTGCTGGATCTCTACGGTCCCCAGGTAAAAGAGCCTGGCACCTTCGCGCACAACTGTATCATGGCGCGGCGGATGATCGAACGCGGCGTACGCTGCGTGCAGCTCATGCACGCCGGGTGGGATCAGCACAACAGCCTCACCACGGAACTGTACACCCAGTGCCGCGACACCGACCAGCCGAGTGCCGGTCTCGTGCGCGATCTCAAACAACGCGGGCTGCTCGACGACACGCTCGTCATCTGGGGCGGCGAGTTCGGACGCACACCTTTCATCCAGGGAAATCTCAACGACCGACCGCGCTGGGGACGTGACCACCATCCCTACGCCTTCACCACCTGGATGGCCGGCGGCGGTGTAAAACCCGGCATCTCTTACGGTGAAACCGACGACCTCGGCATCAATGTGGCCACGGACCCCGTGCACGTGCATGATTTCCAGGCCACCCTTCTCCACCTGATGGGGGTCGATCACGAACGCCTCACCTACCGCTATCAGGGCCGGCAATTCCGGCTGACCGACGTGTTCGGCAAGCTCGTAAAGGGCATCCTCGTCTAAGCGGGCGCTTTAGCGCCAGTAGTGCCAGAGAAGCGCGCCAACCATCAAGATGATGGTCACCGCCATGAGGCAACGCTCAATGCGGGTGCTGGTCGGCAGGGCGGGGAGATGCATCAACGGTCGGATTCACCCGCATCCTTCCGGGGCCGCCGTGAAGTGTCAAGCTGCGAAGTCCCCGGGGCTGACGATTTCTCTGCCTTCAACGCTTCGCCGGCTTCAAATCCTGCGCTGTCCATGGAAGGACGCGGTCTTTATATTTGGTGCGCAGGGCGGCAATCTCCGAAGGTTCGACGGGGGAGGCATTGTGCTCCCATTCACGGCGGATGTAAGTCAGCACAGCCGCAATGTCCGCGTCCGGAAGAACTCCCAGCGGCGGCATGGCGAGGGTCCAAGTACGGGAACCGACTTTGATCGGGCCGGCGATGCCATGAAGCACGATGCGTGCAGTGACATCCGCTTTCCCCAGCACCCACTCGCTGTCCACCAGCGGCGGCGCGAGTCCATCCAGGCCGAAACCGTGGGGTTGATGGCACGCCGCGCAGAGCGTCGTGTAAGTGATGCGCCCTTTTTCGAATTGCGCCGTCTGTTCCGCAGTCAGCGGGATGATTTTCGGCGGCTCCGGTGCGCCGGGCTTGCCTGGCCATGCAATCCTTGCATCGAGGGCGGCCATCAGTTTTTCCTGCTTCGCCGCAGCAAGCGACGGACGCAGGACACCGAGGGCCGGGGCTTCTTTGTCGAGCCACGCGAGCTTGGGTTGTTTAGGATTGGCCTGCGTGGACAGGCCCTTGAGAATGGATGTCTGAATAGCGTCCGCTTTGCTCCGGCCCGCAGCGAGTGTGAGCATCGCGTCGAAGCCGAGGCCTTTGTTCGCAGTACTCACGATCGTTCCCAGGGTCTCGAAAAACGCACCACAGGTCTCCGCGCCCTTCTGCGCTGCCAGTATCGTCCCAAAGGCCGCTTCACGGCCGCGCAGGCCGGTGAGGGCCGCTTCACGCACCAGGGGCGACGCTCCGCCGCCGCCGGCCAGCAGGGCGGCAAGCGCTGAGTCCGCCTCCGGCATGGCGAGTGCCGAGAGCTTGATGGCGAGATGCGCCCGCACGAGGGCGTCTTTTTCACCGGCGAGGGCAATCAAGTCCGGAGTAAACTCGCGCCCGGCGATCCGCACAGCGGCGGCGCGCACCCGGGCATCTGCATCATGAAGGGCTTCACGAAGCAGTTCCGGCGTCAAGGCGCTGAGACCATCCAGCGTCCACAGCGCATGGAGGCGGGCGAGCGGCTCTGCTTTGGCCTGGTGATAAACCTCCACCACCGGAGGCGCGGCATCCGTCGCAGAGGATTCCACGAGCAGACGCTGCGCGGTATCACGCACCCAGCCGCTGGCGTGGCTCAGAAGCGCCGCACGCTCTTTGGCACCTGCGGGGATTTTCACGGCTTTTCCCCGGGCTCCCTTTTCCGGCACGATGCGCCAAATGCGTCCGCGGTCCAAAGGCAGGGCCAGTTTGCGCGCCTCAATGTTCGCCACGAGATAATGCGTGAGGAATCCCGCGTGCTGAATGATGCCGCGGTACATGTCGACGAGATAAAGAGCACCGTCCGGACCGTCCATGGCTTCCACCGGCCGGAACCGTTCATCCGTGGAGGTCAGGAATTCACGCCCCGGCACCGGGTTGGCGGCAGTGACCATGCCGTCTTTTTCCGTCAGGACCGCGCGCTTTACCAGATTGGCGGAGGGTTCAGGGATGAACGCGTTTCCACGGCAGGCCGGCAGGGCATCGCCCCGGTAAATGAGAGCCCCGCAGGTCGCGGTGGCGGTGGTGAGCGATCCATCGGCGCGCAGCGTCTTCGGTTCATACCCGCGATTCACGCCCGGGGTGGGATGCGCAGGCCACACGGATTGATCCTTGAGAACCTGCACATTTACCCCGGCGGTGCTGCGCAGGAGCGGATTGCGGGCGAAGGCGTCCGCGGGCAACTGATCGCAGCGCAGGAGGTCCGAGTTATAGTTATAGTACAGGCGACCGGTATCGTCCTGGCAAAGCCCGTACTGGCCGCGTCCCAATCCGGCACCGCGAGTCCATGCACCGGCCCGGAACCGCAGACTGGTTCCCCAATTGGCGCTCCATACGGAATTGTCCATGGCCCAAACGGGCGTATTGGCCATGTGCTCCGGCTGACCGGTGCGGCTGCCGAAATCCGCCGCCACCACTTCCTTCACGTCCGCCTTGCCGTCGCCGTCGGTGTCTTTGCAAAACAAAAGCTGCGGGGGCACGCCCACGAGCACGCCGCCATTCACGGCCATCACCGATCGCGGGAGCACGAGACCATCCAGAAAGACGTCCGCTTTGTCCATTCGCCCGTCTCCATCCGTATCCTGGAGCAGTTTGATACGACCGAAGGGCTCCATGTCCGTCGAGCCGGGGACATCGTGCATGTAGCCCCGCATTTCGACAACGTAGAGGCGGCCCTGGTCGTCCCAACTGATGGCCACCGGAGCCTCCACCATCGGCTCGGCGGCAACGAGTTCGATCCGATAGCCGCTTTCGATGGTGAACGCCTTGAGCGCCTCGTCCGGCGAAAGCGGAACCGGCGGAGGCAGGTTGAACTTGATCTCGACCTTCTGCGGACC
Organism: Verrucomicrobiales bacterium; assembly: GCA_036262875.1. GTDB lineage: Bacteria > Verrucomicrobiota > Verrucomicrobiia > Verrucomicrobiales > V1-33 > V1-33. The sequence goes on along the minus strand of DATAIE010000803.1, from coordinate 3,827 downwards.
GGCATTCTTTTCGTTCAGACCGCAGACCGGCTGGCAAAGGCCGGCGAGGGTCAGGAAACGGACGGAATGCAGAAGGAAGGAACGGGTCATGATAAAATCCGGAACACAGCCCGGAGGGACGTGCAATCACGGAACCGGGTGATCCCGGCTTTCATCCACAAAGAGGGATGCGTCCCGGCATGTATCCTCCGGACTACTTTTTCTCCGGCTGATACGTTTCCGTCATCGTGCCGAGAATCTTATGGAGCAGTTCCGTCTCAGAGATGGCCCCGGTATGACGCCAGGCCACTTTGCCTCCAGGCTCGACGAGAATCGTGTGGGGTTGAGGGCCTTTCCATTCCGGATCCAGAGCCTTGATGAGATCATCGATGCTGGCACCCGTATAGAGATAGTTGTTGGACTTCCGGCCCTCTTTGGCGAGGGACCCCTTCAGCCCGTCGGGCAGGGCGGCATGGTGTTTCTCCAGAAAACCCTGCGCCTTTTTCCTCTCCGCCGGCTCGTCCAGGCTGAGGGTGATCAATTCAAAGTCACGCAGGCCCATGCGGCGGGAGATTTTGATGAGGCCAGGAAACTCCTGAACGCAGGGGAGACAGGTGGTGGACCATACATTGATGAGCCGGTACTTTTTGGTGGGGTTTTTCACCAGCGCCGCGATCCCGGCGGCATCGATGTCTTCGAGCGTCACGGGAGCCTTTTCCCACTTCTCGTTGTCCGCCCCCACGGAGCCGCCCTTGGTGATCCATTTCGTGGAGCAGCCAAAGGGCCTCGTCAGGTCCACGGGCACCGGCTTGCCCTCAAGAAGGGCAGTGACGGCGTTCCGGGCATCGTGACGCTTCACGAGGGACGCATCGGTGAAGCGGCAGTCATCGAGCCAGCCCTGGTAGCGGAGCTTGCGTTCCTTGTCGAAGATGAACACATGCGGAGTGGCGAGACAGCCGTAAGCCAGAGCCGTGCGCTGAGTGTTGCCATCGTAGAGGCAGGGAAACGTGAAGCCCTGCTCTTTTGCGTAGGGTTTCATGTCCTCGAAAGTGTCGTCGTATTTCGAGTAACCCAGTTCATCGACACGCAGCCCTGCCGGGTTGTTGGGATTGATGGCCACCACTTCAAAACTGCGGCCCTTCATGTCCTGCACCAGCTTGATCAGCCGCGGCTCCGCCGCGTGACAGACCGGACAATGATTGGAGGTGAAATACACCATAAGCACATCCGCCTTGAAGTCATTGAGCGTCCACGTTTTCCCGTCGATACCGGGCAGCGAAAACGCGGGCGCAGAGTCGCCGGTTTTCAACTCATGGAAACCCTGGGGCTGCTGCGCCATAACAGGCGCAGCGGCAGCGAGCAGAACCGTCGCGAACGAAATCAGGCGCGGGCTCATGGTGTGAAGGTCAGAATCACTTCGCCGCTAGCGCAGCGTCGATGGCCTCGGTCAGCTCCTTTGCGTCCGGCGTGACCCCGGAATCCCAGCGCTTGAGGATCTTTCCGTCTTTGCCGATCAGGAACTTCCCGAAGTTCCACTTCACGTCGCCGGGGACCGGAGAGGATTTTCCGGTGAGTTCGGCATAGAGCGGATGCTGTTCGCCTCCTTTGACGTGGAGTTTTTCAAAGAGCGGGAAGGTCACCTGATACTTGGTGGAGCAAAACGTTTTGATCTCATCCGCAGTGCCCGGTTCCTGGCCGCCGAAGTCGTTGCAGGGAAAGCCCAGCACGGAGAAGCCCTTGTCCTTGTACTTCTGGTGGAGCGCTTCGAGACCGGTGTACTGTTTCGTGTAGCCGCACTTGGAGGCGACATTGACGATGAGCAGCACTTTGCCGGCATAAGCATTCAGCGAAGTGGCTTTGCCGTCGATATCTTTGAGGGCGATCGTTTGCACTTTCGTGGGAGCTTTGGATTGGGCCGGAACGGGAAGCACGGAGGCCAGCAGAGCGGCACAGGCGAGAGTAAGGAAGGAGCGGGTTTTCATGCAGAGGCCAATAACGGAGGAATCCGCGCGACAATGCACGCGGAATGATACCCCGTTTCGCGGATGCGCCCGCGCGGCCTCAACAGGCGTGGAGCGCCTAATGCTTGACCTTCATCCTCGTCGTGTCCTCCTCCTCGTCTTCACCCGGCCGGGGCGGAGCGGGCGGCGGGGGCCAGGCGGGCACTTTTTCCTCGGGTGAATCTTTCGCAAGGTCCTCCTCGCGGATGGTCGCCCCGGTGTAATCGAATTCGGTGAGGTGGTCGAAATGCGCGTCGGCATCCCGGTCTTCGAGGAGTTTCCAGAGAGAGCCGTCCCGGTAGACTTTCCGGATCAGCGGCGGACCGCTGCCGCCCCGGCGGGTATCGGTGTAGAAGGGCTTGCCTTCGGGATCATAAGTCGTGTGCTCGTCAAACTTGCCATCAAAATCGAGATCGACATCCCGGTAGGCCGGCTTGCCGCGCTGCCAGGTCCATTTGATGTCCATCGAGTTATCAAAATTGCGGTCCTCCTCGTGGTAGAGCGGCTCCCATTTGTAATTGAAGATGCGGCGCACGTCCGGGATGCCGTCATCGTTGAGGTCCTCCTCGACGATGATGTCGTCCCTGCTGACGGGCTTGTTGGGAGTTTTGGGACGCCCGAGATAGGTGGCCCCGAAAATGATTCCCCCCGCCGCACAGGCGATGGCGAAGACGACCATGAGCTGCGAGCCCTTCTGCTTCAGGGGAGGTCCTACCCGGCGGCGCAGCCGGGACGGGCCTGCCGGTTTGGCGCTGACTGCCGCCGCGGGGTCGCTCGGGGGCAGCTTCATCACCAGCCGGGTGGCCTCTTTCGCCTGCGCGGGGTCCACGTAAAGGCTGCACCCCCGGCTGGCCGGTTTACCCGTTAACTTATCAGGGACGAGGAACTCGCGGATCGTACACTCGATATCGTGGTCCGCCAGCGCCGCGCGAACACGCTCCGCGTCCTCCCGCAGCGCGAAACTGCGGAGAGAGCGGGTGTGCTTGCTGGAGGCGGAGGAGGAATCGGGGGAATCCATGCGAAATTCAGGAAAGGGCGAGAGCTTGACGCACAGCGGAGAGGCGGGCTCCGTGCTGTGCGTCCGTTAGAACGGCGGAAAGAGCCATTTCCCTGGGCACTTCGGGCAAATCAAGCCATGAGCGGCACCCGCCGTAGCGCGCCTGGTGGGGAAAGCTCCACGGCTGGCTGAGTTGAAATACGCGCAGGAACGCAAGGCTGATACCGGCGTTTTCGGTATAATCGAACCGCTCGCGAATGGTCTCCGTGGTCCAGAAATGAAAAGGCCGGAGGCGCTCGACCTCGTCCCATGACGTGATTTGATGCTTAAAATCCACCGTGGCAAAAAGCGTGAGCGTGTGTGGCCCGTCATCGTCCTGTGCCACCATGGTGCCGGCCCCGGACCACGGGAACTGAACGTCCTGCTCGTGAAACCGTGTGGGGAACAAAAAGAACCGGTCGTGTTTCCAGAAGAAACCGCTGCGCCCCTCATGAATACCCCCTTTTCGCAGAATGATGCTTTGCGCCCCGGCTCCGAGGGCATCGCAAACCATGGTCCATTCCTTGAAGCCGCAGGCAGGGAGCGGCCCGGCAAGGGGTGGGGGGATAGAGGGGGAATCAGCAGTCATGAGAGGGAAGGGACAGGCCGTTTTTTCGTGGCTGGAGAAGGGATTCGCAAGCAGGCCTTCGTTGATTCCCGATACGGCGGCCCTATAGAGAGCTTGATGCACCCCACCGGACAAATCCGCAGACCAGTGATTCCAGCAGAGGAAATCCAGCGCACGCTCCGCCGGGGGTGGATCGCCACGCTCGCGGCGCTTCCCGCAACAGCCCTTATGGCAACGCTTGCCG
>DATAIE010000802.1:0-2238 GCA_036262875.1 Verrucomicrobiales bacterium | reverse complement strand
AGGCGCCAGGCGCACTCTCCATCCCTGACAAAGCTTCTCCGGAAACCCCTCTCTTTCCTGCGCCGGCTGGCACCATACGGCGCGGGGGTCCTTTTCCTTGCCCTCGTGCTGCGCCTCCTGTGGCGGGATACTTATCCCTTTTCCGCGCCCACTTTTTATGCCCTTCCCCTTCCACTTCACCTCACGGGCTGGCTCTGGCTGGCGGGACTGTGGTGGCGACCGCAGCGCCGGAAGGCCATTGGCAGTGTCTGCATGGCGGCACTCATGGCTCTGCTCTGGACCGTGCAGACCAAACGGCTCTGCCGTGAACTCGCAGCGCCTCCCGGCCCCGGGCCGCGCGTCTTTTTCTGGAACATCGGCCATGTCCGTGCGGTTCCCCCGGCCCTGCACGAACTTCTCGACGAGCACAGCCCGGACATCGCGGCCTTTGCGGAAGCCGAGAAGCTGGGCGAGCGCGGACGCCGCGAGCTCGTTGATCGCCATGCCGGATTTGAATTACTCGATCTGCCGGAGGGCATGATCTGCATGGTGAAGGGCCACGCCTCGCTGCTCTCATCGCGCAAACTTCCCCGCAGATCAGTCGTGAGCCTCGTCACCGCCAACCTGAACCGGTTTCCGGATGAATGGAGAATCTGCCTCACGGATATTGGCCCTCTTCCACCTCTTTCCCGGGAGTCCAATCTGACGGAGGTCTACGGGACCGCCTTCGGTCATCCCCGCACGATCATCGCCGGTGATTTCAATACCCCTCTCGACTCCGCCTCCTTTGACCGCTGGCGGGAATCCTATCACCATGGTTTCGCCGACTGCTCCTCCTGGCACGGCCCTCTGGAAACCTGGGCCTTCGGCCTCCCGGTCCTTGCCATCGATCACATCTGGATGTCTCCGGACCTCGTACCCGTATCGGCAATCAAGGCCCCGCGCCGCTGGCAGGACCATTCATGGATCATGGTGGACTGCGGGATGTAAAACCACAGAGCTTTCATTTCTTCGTTTGCACCGCCTTCTTTCTCTCCGGGAACAACTCCTGGCACAATCTGCAGAGCGTGCCGTCGCATCCTCTCGCCGTGCAGTGTTCGCGGCCGTAGTAGATGATCTGGAGGTGGAGTTTGTTCCACGACTCTTTGGGAAAGAGCCGTTTCAGGTCCGCCTCGGTCTGCTCCACGTTTTTGCCGCTGGTGAGGCCCCAGCGCTGGGCGAGGCGGTGGATGTGGGTATCGACGGGGAAGGCCGGAAAACCGAATGCCTGGGACATCACGACGGAGGCCGTTTTGTGACCGACGCCGGGGAGGGCTTCGAGGGCTTCAAAACTGGCGGGCACTTTCCCGCTGTGCTCCTCCACGATGATCCGCGAGAGCTCTGAAATAGCCGCCGACTTTCGCGGGGAAAGGCCGCAGGGTTTAATGATCTCCCGGATTTCCTCCACGGGAACCTTCATCATCGCCTGGGGGGTGCGGGCCCGGGCAAAAAGCCGCGGCGTAACTTGATTGACCCGGACATCTGTGCACTGAGCCGAGAGCAGCACCGCCACCAGCAGCGTGTAGGCGTCTGAATGATCCAGAGGGATGGGCACCACCGGATACAAAATTTCCATCCCGGCGAGAATCGCCGCCGCCCGCTCCGCTTTGGTCATAACGACACGGCTCCAGCCGTCAGATCTTCTTGCGGATGCCCTGAATCATGGCGCGCACGTGAGCATAACTCTGACGCTCGCTCAGAACGCTCATGCTTTGGGCATAACTGCCCCACTTCAGCACCTTGATCTTCACGTCACGGGCTCCCCAGTCCTTGATGCCGTCCATGCTCGGCTTGTAGAGATCGATGGTCTTCGTTCCCACGAGAGCACTGCCGTAGTCGTCGACTTTGTAAACGTGGGGGGTGCCTTCAATTTTGAAGACGGTGCCCAGGGGGAAGACAGACCAGTCAGCCGCAGCGCTGCGAACCATTCCGTATTCGAGTTCGCCCCCGGCGGCATTCTTGCGGCCGTATTTGAGGCTGTCGGCCTCGACGTGGCTGTAGGCGGTCGTTTTTACCTTATAGTATTTAGCGTTATCGACCTGGCCTCCCTGGTAGACCTTCGCGCTCGCCAGACTTGGGGACGTCGAGGAGCAACTGCAAAACGTTGAGCAAAGGATAGCGGCGGCGGCGAGGAAGAGTCGGTGAACCATGGGTCGGTAGGTTTGAGTTGGGCCGGGGGAAACGCAGGGATACGGGCGGGCGGAGAATGCGGAACGTGTA
>DATAIE010000801.1:0-1648 GCA_036262875.1 Verrucomicrobiales bacterium | reverse complement strand
GACACGTTCGGATTCTCGACTAAAATCACAGGCAACGGAATCGTAGGCCCCGGCTGGACCACCGCGGACGTTAATCCTCCGGCGGGAAATACCGCCGCCGGGTCCTACGGCGCCACCGTCGTGTGGACCGGCTTTCCGGTGGGTGCGCCCAAAAGCGTGACCATCGCAGACAGCGCGACTCCTTCGATGAATGCCACCGTTACCGTCAACCCTCCGGTCGTTCTCGGCGTCAATGAACTGGGCACTCCTGGTTCTTTGATTGCCGGCGATGGAAGCGTCCTCACCGGCTGGGTGCTCGACGAGACCGCCATGACGGCCACTCTCGAAAATCAAACCGCTCAGACGGACCATGTGATCAATTCCTCCACCATCGACCTGTCCTCTACCGGCTTTGTTCTCTTTACGGGTGATCTCGATGCGGTTTCCGGCCCCTCCTCCGGGTTCGAGGCGGCGGACTTTTTCTCCCTGGATTTGATCATCGACGGGGCGGCTCCGGTTAGTGCGTTAGGCTCATCAAACGATGTGGACCTCGACGGGAAACTCAGCGGCGCGGCGGCAGGCGCCGGCACGGAGTTGCAGGACACCGCAGTCCCTGGAATCACAAAGTCTTTCCACTTCGCCTACCTCATTCCCGCCACGGCGAACAGCCTGCAGATCCGGCTCACGGGGGACAACAACTCCACCAGCGAGAAATATCTGGTGAAGAACATGAAGCTGAGCACCGCTCCGGCACTGCTCTTTGCCCAGCAGACCGCACCTATCGTGACCCTCGATAACAAAGGCACCGTCAATCCGCTCGATGACGAATTCCTGGCGCAGGTTGCGATTCAGGCGGCGAATCTCGGTGCCAGCACCGGGTGGCACAGCGATGAGACACCGGCCCGCACCGGCCTCTATGCCGCTGCCAATCCTGTCACCTTTGGCCCCTATCCGCACTCGGCGGGAGCCCGCACCGTCACCTTGATCGACAACCTCAATCCGCTCATCGTTTCACAGCCGCTCACCTTCCTTCCTCCCCCGGCTCCCGCCCTCACGGTTAGTGCCCCGGTCAATATCCAGCGTCATGAAAACGGGCCCGGCGCTGAAGATGACACGGTCAGCTTCGACGTTTCCATTTCCGGCACCCGCGGCGGACCCGGCTGGAGTTCCGCCGCCACCACGCCCTCCGGCGGAGCCTTCAGCGCCACTCCGGTCACGCTCACCTTTCAGGTGCCGCCCACCGGCACCTCCCTGCCCGTGACCATCACGGACGCCAGTTATCCCACCACGAGCCAGACGGTCACAGTGACCTTCCCCGGCCGCTATATCCTCGGACGGCTGGACCTCGGCGGAGGCTTGCTGAGCCTGGCCTCGGACCTCGCCACCACGCCTCCCGCGCTGTGGGTCAACAATGCCACCACCCGCACCCTGACCATGAGCGCCGGCACCACGGTGGACAGCATCGTCACCTCTGAATTGATCGACCTTTCGAATACGGGGGACGTCCAGTTCTCCGCCAAAATGCACCTTCGCGAAACGAGCACCGGTTCGAATATCGAAAACACCGACCGCTTCAAAGCGGAGCTTATCATCGACGGAGTGGCGCAGAACCTCGTCACTGCGTGGGATACCGGGGATGGCAGCAGCGCCGTCACGGTGGGAGCGAACG
>DATAIE010000800.1:0-1570 GCA_036262875.1 Verrucomicrobiales bacterium | reverse complement strand
TGATAGCGATAGTCACTGCGCGAGGAAAAGGTGAGCTTTTGTGTGGCGGTATCCCAGCGCATTTCGGGGACCTCCAGCGGCAGATGGTTGAGCAGCGGGGCCATTTGCGGACGGTCGGTGTTGCCTGCGCCGGGTTCGAGGGACATGAAGTAATTTCCCCACCACGGACCGGCGGACCACCACGTCCAGCCCAGCCAGACATCGGCATTGGCGTCGAGGAAGGTAAGCATATCATCCACCGCGGCGAGGGCGGTGGCATTGGAGGCGGCACCGAACTCGCCCAGGAATCCGCGCCGCCCGTGGGTGCGCAGCCAGGTGGTGACTCCTGCTAGCCGCTGGCTGCCGATGGTGGCGCTCACAGCCGTCTGGCTGGTGCCGGACGAATCCGAATCCAGATACTGGTGAATTTCGAAAGCGAAGTTGTTGCCCGGGTCCGTGATGGTCAGCATCACGGTGGCATTCGGTGTGCCGTAGTAATTGTTATCCCAGCTCCAGCCGCCGGACCACCCGTTGCCGCACACAAGAATGAGGTTCGCAGCGCCCGTGGCGCGAATGGCGGTGATCGCGGCGTTGGCGGCGTCGCGCCACTGCTCGGTCAGCATATTGTTAGGCTCATTCGTCAGGCCGAAGATGACGCGCGGGTTGCCTTTGAAGAGATTCGCGAGACGCGTCCAGAAATCGGCAAAGGCCGTGTGCGGCACCTGGGTGGAGCCGATCAGGTTTCCGTAGTAGCGCGCGAAATTGTGAGGATCGAGAATCACCTGCGCGCCCTTCGCGGTGGCGGCGGCCACGAAGGTGGTGAGCCGGGACTGTTCCGCCGCATTGAAGGCCGTGTTCTTCGCCGTTTGGAGCCGCTCCCACAAAAAGGGAAGGCGGATCGTGTTCATGTCTTTGGCGAGGAAGTAATCGACTTCCGCCTGAGTGGGATAGGTGAAATCGACATTGTAAGTGCCGGGCACATTCTGGCCGAACTCCGCGCCGGAGAGATTCACACCGCGATACTGTATCTCCGCCGGTGCGCGCAGGGGCAGCACCGCCGGCACGAGGGTGAGCCACCGTTTGATCAAAATGCGCGCGATGTCATTCATGGAGCACGTTCGTCTCCGGCCGCCGGAAATCAAAATGGATTCGCCTGGTATGGCCTGGCGGATGCAGGAAGGGCTCCGTGTGTCCGCGCTCGCAAACCGGTCTGCCGGTGGCATTGTAAGTTAACCCTGTCCCCCGAAATCATGAAAACACTTCCTGCAATCATCAGTTGCCTCACTCTCGGGATCGCTTCGTGTGTGATGGCTAAGGAATCGGGTTCTCCTCAAAAGCCCGTATCGAAGGAACAGGCGCAAAAAGCCTTCACGGCGGTAAAAGAGGCGAAGCAGTTTGCCATCGGCGGCGTGGGGTATGCCGGCACGATCTCTCCGGCGGAACTCGCCTTTCGTGATGTCCTCGCGGGACCGGATGCCCTGGCCCGCTGTCAGTCGCTGGTGAAGGAGGGCACTCCGGAGGGACGCCTCTACGGCTTGCTGGGACTGAAACTTTTGAACCTGAAGGCCTACGAAGCTGCCGCACCGGCTTT
>DATAIE010000799.1:0-4371 GCA_036262875.1 Verrucomicrobiales bacterium | reverse complement strand
CGATGAAGACTCCCGCCGCCTGCAGCGCCTCTCCGTAGGCCCTCCCCGCCGCCACCGCCGTCGCTTCGTTGCGGCGGTCAAAGTGTTCCTGTGTCTGATGAATGAGTATTGCGTATTTCATGGCATGTGGATTTTGGTTTTGCTTCCACCGGGAAATGCCCCGGCTTCCTTTCGATGACGGGCGACCACCCTGCATTTCGACATTTCCGGAAATTTTCTTCGTCATTCTGATTTCTGGCTTCGTCATTCCATCAGGATTCTTGCCCTGCCCGGCCAACGACTGTATCTTCCACCATGCGTCTCCTTCCCCTCCTTCTTCTCTCTCCTCTGACGGCCATGGGGCAGCGGATCAATCATGAGGGGCGGATACTCGGAGACGTGCCGGTGGTAACGGAGCCACTGTTGTTTAATACACCGGCGGCGGATGCGGTGGTCTCGGCGATGCAGATCATGCCGAAGGACAACGCGTGGAATGAGGATATTTCGCAGCTCTCTCCGCTGGGCAACAGCGATGCCATGATCGCGCGGGTGAAGGCGGATCTGGCGGTGAATACCGGGCGGCAGAAGTTGCGCCTCTTCACGGAGATGAACTACGCGCTGGTGCCGGACAAACAGCCGGCGCAGCCGATTACCTTCTTTTCCTATCCGCATGAATCGGATCTCGAAGGCGGCACGTCACCGGTCGGGCTGTATCCCATTCCTTCGATCCTGCCCGTGGAATCCTGGCCCGCGGAAACCGGGAGCCTAACCAATGCGGAGTGGCAACTGGATGTGAACGGCGACGGCGGGGACCGGCATGCCATCATGGTGAAACCGGGTGCCGGCTTTGTGTGGGAGACATGGCAGACCAAACGCACTGCCAATGGCTGGCGGGCGGCGAACGGAGCGAAGTTCAATCTCAATGCCAATACCCTGCGCCCCGCGGGCTGGACCTCAGCGGATGCGGCGGGGCTCGCCATGTTTCCCGCGCTGGTGCGTTATGACGAATGCCAGCGCGGCATGGTGGAGCACGCGCTGCGGCTGATTGTGAAACACACCCGCACGGGGCCCATCTATCCCGCCACGCACGAGGCCTCCGATCCGGAAACGGATGATCCCGACACTCCTGCCATGGGCCAGCGGTTTCGCCTCAAGGCCGGCTACGCGATTCCTGACAACTGGACCATCCAGGAAAAGGCGGTGCTCAAGGCGCTGAAAAAGTATGGTGCCATCGTGGCCGACAACGGGAACTTCTTCTCCGTCTCCATCACGCCCGATGACCGCTATCCGGAGGACTGTTTCGCGCACATCCAGAACACCATCGACATCAATCAGTTTGAAGTCATCCAGACGACCGGAGCCACCGGCGGTCCGCGATCCGCCGGAGCGCCATCGGCCAATGCCGGAGCCGATCAATGGGCGGCGCTCACCGGCACCGGTGTCACGTTGAGTCTCGCCGGTGCGGTCGCTGCGCCGGGTGCGGTCACTACTGCCTGGAAGAGGTATTCCGGCCCATCGAATGTGACCTTTGCCAACGCAGCCAGTCCCGCCACCACGGCCACCTTCACCGCGCCCGGCACCTACACCCTCATGCTCAGTGCCACCGATGGCGTGCATGCCGTGGCCTATGACGCTGCGGTCATCACCGTGACTCTCAACCCCGTCGTCTCCACCGCCGGCAACGACATCCGCGTCGCGTTTCCCTCCCAAACAGGGCATCACTACCGCGTGCAGAAAAGCAGCGATATGACCAACTGGCAGACGTTGCAGGATAACCTGAACGGCAACAATGGAACGCTGACGGTGACGGATGCGAATGCGCTGTCCTCGCCGGGGAAGAGGCAGCTTTATCGGGTAGTGGTGCTGGATTGAGAAGCGTCAGACGGGAAGCACCAAGCACCAGGTTCCAAGCACCAAAGAAACTTCAAACATCAAACTCCAAACATCAAAGAAGCCCCAAGAACCAAGCATCAAAGTCCCGCGCCGGACGTTGGGGCTTGGATCTTGGAGCTTCTCTGGTGCTTGATGTTTGGTGCTTGGTGCTTTCCTCTACATCACCTTCCACGTGTGAATCGCCGGATTCACAATATCCCGGACGAAACGATCCGCGAACTGCACCGTGTCCGCCGACTTGCTCGCATCGAACACATAAAGACGGCGGTTGATGCGCAGGGACTGAATGGTGAATCCCGGCTCCTTGTCGCCGCGGTGGTGGGCGAGGATGGTTTCTTTTTCGAGGTCCAGAGCGCCGCCTTTCATGCCGTAGTCGAGGATGAAGGAGGAGCCGGTGAGGGCCGGGGCTTCGCCGGTGGTCAGGGTGTGGCTGACTTCGTCGGCGAGGACTTTCTTGAGGAAGGCGGTGAGGGCTGCGCCGTCGCCTTCGTAGTCCACGGAATAGCGCCGGGTTTCCTGCGCGGTCAGGGCGCGGGGCAGGGGAGTGTAGAGCAGCCGGCTGGCGTCGCCGGCGTGGTCATAGCGACCGGTGACTTCAGCTTGCAGCGAGGGCATTTTCGACGCGGGAGAGAACTTCGGAATAGCCTTCGATGAGATCACCGAGGTCCTGGCGGAAGCGGTCTTTGTCCAGCTTCTGGCCGGTTTCGGAATCCCAGAGACGGCAGGTGTCGGGGCTGATTTCGTCCGCGAGGACGATGTTGTTTTTGTCGGGGAACAGGCGGCCGAATTCGAGTTTGAAATCGACGAGCGTGAGATTGGCTTTCGCGAAGAAAGTGCTCAGCACGCGGTTCACTTTGAGCGCGCTGCGTTTGATCTTTTCCATCTCATCGCCGCGGGCGAGATTGAGCTCGCGGATGTGCTCGTCGTTGATGAGCGGGTCGCCGAGTTCGTCACTCTTGTAATAGCATTCGATGATCGGCTGGCGGAGGCGCTGCCCCTCCGGGAGGCCGGTGCGCTTCTTGAGGCTGCCGGCCACGATATTGCGCACCACCACTTCCACCTGCACGATTTCGACGCGCTTCACCAGCAGCGACTCAGGTCCGTCGTCTCTGCTGAAATGGGTGGCCACTCCCTCTTTTTCCAGGAGTTGATAGAGCAAAAGGCTGAGCTTTTTGTTGAGCCGGCCTTTGTTGGCAAAATTGCCTTTTTTCTCCCCGTTGAAGGCCGTGGCGTCGTCTTTGAACACCATGCGCAGTTCATTCGGGTTTTCAGTGGTGAAGAGCTTCTTCGCCTTGCCTTCGTAGATCAGGTCCATCGCCGTTCGGGGGATCGTTGGTTGAGGGGAATTCGGGTTGAGCGGACACGTCGGACCGTGCGTCCCGTGCGTCAACCGGCTTTCCAAAATCCGCGGGTTTATCCTTGGCCGCAGAGATGCGCCGCGATGCGGTCCCACTCGGTGTCAATGTCCTGCACGCCGCGTGCCTGCCGGCCTGCACGGGCATACCAGTAACCTGCGTTGCCGGTGTCGCCTTCGATGAGATGGAGCAGCGCGTGAATCCACGAGCCGTCGCGGGAGTGAATGTCCTGCGCGATATTGTGCGCCTCTTCCCAGCGGTTCTTTTTGATCAACCAGAGGGCGTGCAATTCCGGAGAAAGGTCCGCCGGAGGCGCGCTGTCAGTAGCGGCGCTTTGCCTGAGTTCTGCGGCGGTCATTCTTTGCAGCGTCTTCGCGGTTCAGGGCGGCGGTCCGTTCGCTCCAGGCTTTTTCAGTGGCGGCGTCCGGTGCATCCGCGAGGTGCAGCGGGGCGGTGACGGTATTGAGAAGTCCGCCGGCAGCGTTGGCCACGGTGCCCACCGTGTGGCCGACAAACCCGCAGCCGGTCGGCAGCACAGCGAAGGCGGCGAGAAGGAGAATACGCAATTTCATGAGGTGGGGCGGGTTTCTACACTGAAAACCAGGGAAAGCCAATCTTGAAAACGCCGAAAACTCGCCGCCGGGTCCGTACGCTCCTTATAGTCCCTTTGGATTTCAGGTTTCCCGCGCCGTCATTTCCGCCACAGTGGCCGGCCATGCCCACCGATCCCCCGAGCCCGCGCCGCCGCCTGCTTCTCGCTGCCGCTGCGGGTTGTTTTTTGCCCGGTTGCTCAAAAAAACCGGTGCCGGCCCCCGCGCCGGCGGGCCGTCTCATCACCCCCGGGGCCGCCGTGCCTGACTGGTCCCGGCTCGATCCGTGGCAGGGCAGGGTGACGCGGGAGGACTTCGTTCACCTGCTGACGGACGTGCTTACCGGAGATATGCTGTGGTCGCGGCACATCGAGATGAGCGATGACGCAGCCCTCATTCGCAGGCAGACTCCTGCGGAGGAATCGGCGGTCTCCGGCGAACACTATCTGCTGAAGTTCGCCCCGTCCGGCAGCACCGATACCGCGCCCGCGCTGCGCTACTGGCGGCGCATGGACGAACTGCCTCCCCTGCGCGATCCGGCAAGACCGCTGGAG
>DATAIE010000798.1:0-3236 GCA_036262875.1 Verrucomicrobiales bacterium | reverse complement strand
CTCCAGATTCGCTCCGCAGCCCCAGAACTTAAGCGCTTTGGAGGGGGCCTCCGCGAAAACGAGGTCGCCTCCTTTCGCGATCACCGGCCCGTGTTTTCCTGCCGGCGCTTCGATCAACGCGCTCATGTCGATTACCGAATCCGGCGAAAACGTGTCTTCATCCGCGAGCAGGGGAAACCACTCGTCCGGCCCGCCCGCCGTCGCCGCGCCGGGCGTCAGCAACCCGTTCGGAATGAATCCATCATTGGTCAGGACGAAACAATCCAGTCCGCCGTGATTGTTCTCCGTTCCATGCATCCGGAACTTCACCGTGTGAGGCCCCGTGCTCAGTTTCACACTGCCGGCCTTCACCCACGCGATGAAGCGCAGGTCAGGCTTTCCATCCGCCGCGATGTTTTGCTCCCCGCGCTTTTCATTCGCAAAGTCCACCGCCTTCCACTCGCCGCCGTCCAGCGCCCACGAGAGCTTCGTTCCTGTCGGATTGGCCCGCACCCAGAGGACGTAATCGCCTGCTTCTTTGACTTCCACCTTGTAGTCCGCCGTCCCCTCCTCTTTTGCAAAATTGCTGATCCAGTCTCCGCCGCTGAGTAAATCCTTCTTCACCTGATCGAACCACCACGGATGCCGGTGCATGGTATTCGCTGACGGCGACTCGCCCTCCTGCCAGAGGGAGGCTGCCTGCACGGGAATACAACTGAGGAGGAGAGCGTGAATGAAACGGCGCATAAGCACAGGCCCATACGGAGCGGCGCGTGCGGGGCTTACGGCGGCCCTCCGGTTAGTTGAGGGTCACTTTCAATCTCGCAAAACGCCGTGCTCCCGGGGTGGGGGCGGGATCGACGACGGTAACCGTGCCCGCAATGTTTGCTGCGCCCGAGGACGAGAAGGCCGGAGTCCATGCGCCTGAGGTCAGGCTGGAGGAAAACTCCACCGTGTAGGTGAGTTCCGGTGCTGCGAGGCGGGGAAAAGAAAAGGCCAGCCTGCCCTCCTCCGTGCGCATGACGCTGATGGCAGGAACCGAGTGGCCATCCAGGGGCGAAGACCCGAGGGCGAATTCAATCAGGTTCGCGTTTCCGTCCAGGTCGGCATCCACCGTGTCACCGCGCTCCCCTTCGGAGTTGGTAGCTCCCCAATGGAGAAACCGCCATTGCTCGATCAAAGAGATCGGAGCGGCGTTGAGCGGCTGCTGGAAGGTGAGCGCATTCGACGTTGCGGCACCGGCGATGTTCGACGCGATCGTGATGACACTGTATTGAGCTCCCGGCGTGAGGCCGGTCAGGGTGCAACCGGTGGTTCCAGGAGGAAGAGTGGCGGCATTCGCATAGGCACCGCCCTGGGGAGCGACCTGAACTTCATAACGGTCCTCCGCCAGAGAATTGTCCTGCCAGTAAAGGAGTGTCCGGGAAGACTCGACGGGCAAAGCCACCAGCCCGGTCGCCGGCACCGGCAGAGCGGGACCACCCTTGAGGATCGTAAAATAGTCGTCGTAGCGGGGAGGGGAGCCTCCCGGCTCTTCACTCTCGCGGAGGAAGCGCACGTCCATGCGGTTGTCGATCACGTCGACCACGAGTGATCCGAGTTGATTGAGCGAAAGAAAGTGCGCGGGATGGTTCAGAGGGCCGCCGCCTGTCAGGCCGGAGGAACCGGCCACGACATAGACGGTGCCTTTGTGAGGAGACGGTCCTGACGCGGGTTTTACATAGACCCCGGTGCCGTCTTCACGTCCGTCCCGGTTGTTGAGGCGATTGGCGGGCAGGAGCGTGCCGGAGGTGCCATAGTGACCGTCGAGGAGGAAGGACCGCTCGTAGCTTTGGCTGTGCGCACACAGCACGAGGTCCACGCCCTTTTGCTCCAGAATGGGCAGAATGTTCTGCCTCATGCCGGTGGACTCTGTTTCCGTATCCGAGTCGTGAGAGCCTTTGGAATAGGGAGGATGATACCAAAAGGCAACGTTCCATGGTTGCGTGCTGGCCTGCAGGTCCGCCGTGAGCCACTGAGCCATCGGGCCATTGGCCGCCCGGCTTCCCGTCACGGAGTCCAGAGCGACAAAATGGATATTGCCGTGGTCCCACGAATAGTAGCGCTCTGTGCCGGAGGGAACGCCGCCGCATTCTCCGGCCGCAGGGAAGTCAAAAATCTCGTCCCACGCATAGCGCCCGTTCACCGGCGGGGCCAGTGTCTCCTGAAGTCCGATACAGGACCACAGGGGCACCTGCTGCAACCAGGGTTGATAGGTATTGAAGACGGAGGTCTGATACTCCGCATCGGTGCCCAGGCCGGCGGCATTGTTGCCCAGCATCAGCCAGACGTCCGCGGGCCGCTGCTGATGCAGTCCGGCAAACGCATCCCGCACGGCGCGCTGCTCCGCGCTGTTGCTGCCGGCATTCCCGAGCGCCCAGATGCGGACGGGCACCGTCGACCCTGTGGCCGGAGGTGTCCGGAAAAAGTAGCCGGCCCCTCCCACGGCCGGCGCACCGTTGGATTCGATCCGATAGAAGTATTTGGTATCCGGTAAAAGTCCCGTCACCCGCACGGAGTGCTCCGTGCCCTGGACGGGTTCGCTGGTGTGGCCGGTGAGGGAAGTGAGAGACAGTCCATAGCGCACCCGGCCAATGGTCGGAATGTCTGTGCGCCAGCGCACGGTCATGGCCGAGGAGGAGGGTTTTTGCAGATAGGGACCCCGCGTGACGACCGGTGTCGGCGGCGGCGCCACGCCTTTGATGATCGTGAAGTAGTCGTCAAAGACCGGCTCCGCTCCGGGCGCGGCGCTTTCGCGGAGGAACTTCACGTCCATGCGTGTGCCGCTCACATCCACCACGACCGAGCCCAGATTGTTGAGCGAGACAAAGTGTGCCGGATGATCCAGGGAACCTCCACTGATCTGGCCGGAGGAACCCGCGGTAACATAGACGGCGCCCTGGTGCGGGGCCATCCCTGCACTGCTTTTATAGTAAGGGCCGTCCCCGTCCTCCTGGCCGCTGCCCGGTCCTTTCCGGTGGGCGCTCGTGAGAGTGGTGGACAGTCCGTAGTGACCATCGAGAAGATAGGACCGCTCATAGCAGTGGCTGTGTCCGCAGAGCACCAGGTCCACCCCCTGGGCCTCCAGAATGGGAAGGATGTTCTCGCGCATCTCCACGAGTTCGAACTCATAGTCGGAATTGTGCGATCCCCTCGTGTAGGCGGGGTGATGCCAGAAGGCGACCACCCACGGCTGGAGATTCGCCATGAGGTCGGCG
>DATAIE010000797.1:0-1524 GCA_036262875.1 Verrucomicrobiales bacterium | reverse complement strand
GCTGGATTTCCGGCGAGGGCGAATTCCAGGAAGTTAGGGAGGCCATCGCGGTCGGGGTCGGCGGCGGACAGGCGGTCCGCGGAATTTGTGAGGGCGGCGAAGGAGCGCACCCACGTTTCATAGGGGGTGGCCGGGACGACGAGGACGTAGACTTGATTTGTCAGGGTGCTCACGCGGAGCGAAAGCCCGGCGGGCATGACGGCGGGCTCGATCACGCTGTCAAAATGACCGGAGACGCCCGCGGAGGCCACGACGACCTCCCACGCCTGACCAACCGCCGGGACGGTGCCAGGCTGCCATTCGAGCGCGAGGGTGCCCGCGATCCCCGCCGCGCCGCGCACGCTGAGTTTGTCCGAGGTCAGTTCATTCGCACCGAGACGCACCGTGAGAGTGCCGGCGGCCGTCTGGCGGAACGACAACGGCTCGAGACGGCCTCCGGAAGCCCCGGCAAAACGAAGCGTGCCGCGATTTTCAAAAGCGGTCTCCGGCTTCAGCGTGCTGAGGATAGCGGTGCTGTTCGCACCCGTGATGAGCGTGCCCTCCCCGGTGACGCTCAGATTCGCCCCCATGGTCACCTGCGGTGCGGTGAGCGTGAGGTTTCCAAGAAGGGTGAGATCGCAGCCAGGACTCAGGACGAGCGAACCGGAGCCGGTGGCCTCCACCCTGGACTCTCCCGGCAGCACCATGACCTCACCCGAGAGAATCAGCATGTCATCGGTGGTGACGCTTCCTTCGGAGATGTCGAATACAGAGTCAGCCGCGAGCGTCGCCTCAAAGCCGTGCAGTTCGATGGTGCCCTGATCCACATGGAAGAAATGGGGGAAGATCACGGGGGCATCGTCCCACAGTTCCAGCACGCCATTGCGGGCGCCATAATTGCCGGGCCGGAGATCGCTGTGCTGCCCGTTCTTCACAATCAGCCGGCCCTCTTCAGCCAAAAGACCGGCGATGCCGGTGAACGGCGCGGAGATGAGTCCGTGTCCATTGACATGGAGGCTGGTCAAAAGCCGCCCTCGCAACTCTCCCCCAAGCAAAAATACCGACGGCAGCATTCCCCCGTCTCCGATCTCAAGCACCGCATCCTCTCCCAGTGTGCCGATGGGGCCGTTCCCCACCGGGCGCTCAAGATAAAGCCGCCCGCCCTGAGCGATGACCCACCCCCCGAAAAAATCGATGGGAGCAGTGATGAGTCCGTAGCCGGTGAGAGCGGTGCCCGGCCCCACCGAGAGCCCGCCGGGTCCGGAGACGGTGCCCCCGGCGATGGTATTGGGCGCGGAGGGCGGAAAGCCGCTGCCTGCGGTGCCGCCGGCGAGCTCAAAAATGCCGGTCAGTGAATTGATGGAAATGCTGCCTTCCAAAGACACCCTGGCCTCCGAGCGTGCCTTGCCGGTCACACTCACGTGCCCTTTTACCAGGATCGGATTTCCGGCGAGCAGCGTGGCTTTTTCCTCGTTGCCGCTCTGGAGCAGGAGATCGCCCTCCGGCGCGAGCGTCCAGGGCGTGAGGAAATCATCGAGTTCCACA
>DATAIE010000796.1:0-1652 GCA_036262875.1 Verrucomicrobiales bacterium | reverse complement strand
TCATCGCGACACCGGCGGAGGCGTCGCGCACGGGAGTGCCGTTTCGGAGTTCGAGCACACTGACGTCGCCCGCGACCGGCTCGGAATTTCCACGCCAGCCTAACTGCACCGGTTCCCCCGCTTTGACGTTCACTGCGGCTGGCAGGGAGGCCCACGTGCGCGGAATGCTGAAGGTGCGGTCCAGTCCCGTGGCACCGCGCACACTGATGAACGAGATGCCGTCGAGCTTTCCGAGAAGGATGGAGCCACTGGCGTCCGTCTTCAGCGTTTGCGTGATGGCGTTGGCAAATTCAGGGCGGTGGAAGGTGACGTTCACCTCCCGTTCCGGACGCGCCTCGCCGGTGCGGCCACGCTCTTCGAGGATAAACTGTCCGTCCGCATTCGTCAGATGGAGATCGCTCACCTGATCTGTCAGGCTGATGCCGTTCACATTGACGGAGTCCCCCGCCGTCACCTTCACCGGCTGGCCCGTCACGAGACTCTTAACTTCGCCCTCAAGGGTAAAACTGAGGCTCGCCAGACGCTCCGGCACGGCAAACTCCACCACGGTTTCCGCATCGGAGGCCAGCCCCGGCAGCAGCACTTTCCCGGTTTCCTTCTCCAGTGTGGGAAGGTCATACACGTTACTGGAGGGAACACCCTCCAGCGTGCGGGAGGAAATGGTCAGCCTCACCTGTTTGATCGCATCGAGCGGCGCCTGCACCCCGTTGACGAGCAGTGCGGGACGGATGGCCACCTTCGCAGTGGTGCCGGGCAGCAGCGACTCACGGGGCACATGAACCCCCGCGAGAAGCTGGTAGTTCTCGCCGGCGATTTTGACTTTCTCCAGAGTGGTAAAGCCGGAGTCGTCGCCGATGATGACATTCTGTTCGCCCGGCTGAGTGGAAAACGGAATGCGGATGCCATCGCCATCGGGCACATAGCGGTGCGTTCCAAACAGCACCCAGGCTTTTTCCACCGGCTTCATACTCTCATCGAACACCCGGACCACCGTGCCCTCGCTGGTATTCTCCACGACATGGCGCAGGCCGCCTTTGCGAATGAGGGCACGGCTGCTTTTACCGCCGCCAATGAACTCCACAATCCACACGCCGCGTTTTCCTTTGAGTTCCGGGAACTGGAACGTGCGTGCCTGCCGCAGGAGCGGCGCATCATTGTAATCGTGCGACTGCTCGCTGTTGGCCGTGAGTCCGTCCAGATTCAGATCGGTATTCACCTGAGCACCGGTGGTGCGGTGAACATTCTCCGTGTTGATCTCATAGACCTTCACGAGAAGATGCGGCACATTTTTCACGTGAAGGTTGAGAGACACGTCGTCTCCGGGAGCCCACGCCTCTTTCGTCGCGGGATCGAACTGCAGGTCCACGCGATCCTTGAGAGCCTGATAGGCCTCCGGCGGGAGCAGCGACACCCAGCGCTGCGCATCCGCCGCGCCGGCGAGCAACCGCGCCTCTGCATGCAGGGCATTCAACCACTGATCGTTGAGATACGGAGCGTATTTTTCCGCGGTCTCCGTTTTTGCCAGCACCGTGAGAAGCAGGCTGCGGACAAGCCCTTCGTCATTTCCGATGCGGCCAAACCCGGTCAGGGGCTCGTAGTCTGCATTGAGATCCGCCTGTTGTTTGAACCGGTCCGACTTCCGCCACTCCGGG
>DATAIE010000795.1:0-4256 GCA_036262875.1 Verrucomicrobiales bacterium | reverse complement strand
AACCGCACTTTCTGCGTCATTCCGGATCGCGGGCAATTGTGTTAGGGCAGCAATTGCTGCGCCACGCGTGCTGCCGGCGGAAAAGGCATTTACCCCCCGCGAGGCGGCTGAGGGGTCCGCCTGCATCCATGCCGTAACGAGTGCGCAAACCGCGCTCGCCTGTGACACCGGATGCAACGAAGCACCGGCCTAATCGACCTGCGGACGGGCCCCATGCCGGCGATTCCAGTCCACGCAATCCTCGTAGCGCACCCCTGTGCCTCCGAAAATATCCAGCGCGCTGCCAATGGTGACATCCACTTTGCCTCCGCTGAGGTCTTCGGCGAGTTGCAAATCCGCAAGGCTCCGCGCACCGCCGGCATAAGTGACGGGAATACCGTTCCATGCGCCCAGCATGCGAAGCAGGTCCTCATCCATGCCCCGGCACTGACCCTCCACATCCGCGGCATGGATGAGGAACTCGGCACAGTGAGCGGCGAGAGAATCGAGAGTCTGCGGTGTCACCGGAAGGGACGTCCTCGTTTGCCAGCGGTTCATGTAAACGGTCCAGCCGCCGCCAGGATCACGCCGACAAGAGAGGTCGATGACGAGCCGTTCTTTTCCCGCCGCCTGCACCATCGCCGCCAGTCTCTCCGGGAGGAATAGTCCCGTAGCATCGAAAAGCCACGAAGTGACAATCACATGAGAGGCCCCGGCCTCCAGCCATGCACCGGCGTTTTCACTGTGAATCCCACCACCAACCTGGAGTCCTCCCGGCCACGTGGCCAGTGCACTGCGGGCGGTTTCCGTATTCCCTGGTCCCAGCATGATGACATGCCCGCCTGCGAGGCCATCGCGCCGGTAGAGAGACGCATAGTGCTCCGCGGGCAATTCACTCACGAAATTGGTGCGCAGGTCTCCGGCGTCCGGAGTAAGAGTGCCTCCGACGATTTGTTTCACCCGTCCTTCGTGGAGATCGATGCAGGGACGAAATCGTGACATGAGACGACAGGATACTGTAGAACGGCCGCCAGCGCGCCTAGCGGATAAAATAGCTGAGGTTTTCCAGTTCCACGGCGAGGTCCACATTGTTCACCACCACCTGTTCCGGCACCTCCAGCACCACCGGGGCGAAATTTAAAATGGCCTGCACTCCGGCCGTCACCAGTTCATTGACGACCTGCTGGGCTACGGCGGCGGGCACCGCCAGGATCGCGAGCTTGACGGCGTTATCCCGAATGAAGGCGGAAATGGAGGCCGCAGGATGGATGGCCGTCCGGGTGCCGGTATCACGCACCCGCTCCGGATGGGAATCGAAGGCCGCCACGATTTCGAAGCCCTCTTTATTGAATCCGGAGTAACGCAGCAGCGCGGAACCGAGATTCCCGACGCCGACGAGAATGACGGGCTGGAGCCGGGTGGTGCCCAGCGTTTCTCCGATCATTCCGGAGAGGCTCTCCACGTTATAGCCGAGACCCCGCGTGCCGAAGTTGCCGAAATAGGCGAGGTCCTTGCGCAACTGGGAGGACTTCACCCCCGCCGCCTTCGAGAGCGCCTCGGAGGATACCGTCTCCACGTTGTTCTCCTTCAACCGTTGCAGACACCGTTGATAAATCGACAACCTGTAAACAGTCTTGCGCGGTATATCGTCTTTGGTGTTCATGCGGGATGGGGAGCGGTAAGGGGCGGATTCATGGCACCGTTGCCCCTTCCGGCAAGCAGAATCAAGACCACCCGCAGCCCCGCTCCGGACTTGCCGAACGGAGACTCGACGCCCCCTGCTGGCGCACATCGAAGGGTTCATCCGTCCGCTTTCTTCCCAGCAGCCAGTACCACGCCGCCACGACGATGGCGGCAAGCACCAGAAAGGTGACCACCCGGCCAGTCCAGACCGAACGGTTCGACCGTCGTCCCTCCATCGGATTCACAAAAGGGGTGGCAAGCACCATCAACAGGCAAAGGATGAGAGGAATAATGATCGGCGCTCCTCCCAGCAAAAAGACAGCCGGCAGCAAAAATACCCCGATGAACATTACGAACAGCATCACGAGGCAGCCGGTATCCGCCTTGTCCGCATGCTGAAGCGGCCCCGGACGCAGCGCCGGAGCCTCGGTCGTATTGTTTTCGGTGTCAGGCGGGCAGTGATCGGAAGGATCGTCCGGCATGGGCCACCAGACCAACGCCTGCCCGCCGCTGCAAGGGCCAACTCGTTCCGCACGCAATATTCAAGGGGGCCGGAGAAGTTCAGCGCAAACGGTGAAGCAGATACCGGAACGTCGCAAAGGCGGCCGCCGCGAGCACGAGTGGTATGATGATCATTACTCCGGACCACTGCTGGAAGAACCAAAAAAAGAACGATGTCCAGGCCGCACCTCCGAGAACGGAGGCACTTACCGCAAGGAGGAGAGTGGAAAGTGGACGTTCCTCTACCCATTCCCCGGAACGGACCGGCTCGATCTCCCCTGGAAACATTCCATCAAAATCAGCGGACAGATCGTTCCAGCGGGCACCCGGCGCATTGCCTGGAAATGGATAGTAGGGGGCGTTCATGCCGACCCTTTTTGCAGGGTCCGTACCACATGGAGCTGTTGCAGCGAATGCCCGTCCGCCCGGATTCCCGCGCGGAGCGGCATTTCTCCTGCAACATTCACGGGATGCAAACCTCAAATAAAGAAACCGTTTACGAGCTCCTTAAGGATTTTTCCTCTGCGATGCTGGTCACTCACTCGGAGATTTCGGATTTTCACGCCCGTCCGATGGAGACTGCCTTCGTCGACACCGATTGCAGCGTTTGGTTTTTCACCGATCGCTCCAGTCCCAAAGTGGACGAAATTCAACAGGACAGGAAAGTCCTGCTCACCTTTCAGCGGGATCATCGTCAATACCTCGCTCTGAGCGGAACGGCGGAGATCGTCACCGATCGCGGCCTTATGAAAGAGCACTGGAAGGACTCCTTCAAAGTCTGGTTTCCCGGCGGCGTGGAGGATCCCGCACTCATTCTCGTTCGAGTGCATCCGGTGCGTGCAGAGTACTGGGACAATTCAGGAACCAAAGGCCTTCGCTACCTGTTTGAGTCAGCGAAAGCTCTGCTGAGAGGCACCCGGCCGGAGGTCGAGGAAGGCAAACAGCACGGGAAGGCGGAATTCGAGACGGCAGATACTGTATAGCCGCGGAGTCCCGTATCCTTCGCGTTCCCGCGCCCGGCGGGAACGGCTTTTGTTGAGGAGGAGAGGAATATCTCCATTCGCTCTATTTTCGTTTTGACCGGTGAATGTGGGTGGTTCCCTCAATGGCTGTCTCGATTTGCTTTGCAAGGTCTTCCGGCCTGGTGGCTCCCTCCAATGCCTCCTCTTCGCCCTGGTCCTCCACCTCCACCCCCATCTTTTTCGCAATGGCGGCAAGCATGACGAGCATCTTCGTATTTTCCTGCTCTGTGAGAAGATTGATCTGAAGGTCCAGGTGATTGCGGCGCTCAGTCAGTCGCGTCTCCTGATTCTGGCTGATCATAATGAATGTGGAGAGGAAGATGGCCTCCAGGGAAACAACGAGGGTCAAAAAAGTGAAGGGAAAGGGATCAAACCGGGGTCCTCCCGGAATGACATTGAGGACGATCCAGCCTCCAAACCAGGCCACGTGGGTCCACATGAAAGTCATGGACCCGCAAAAAGCAGCCACCCCATCCGCCAACCGGTCTCCCAGGGTGCGCTCCTGTTTGGCTCCCTCTTCGAGCTTCACGATGGCCTGAACATTCTGCTGTGTGACCTGCTCGATCGACGACAGGGAACGCTTTTGTTTATCAGGAACTTTTTTTGTTTTTGAATCGGGCATAAAAAGTGCCCTCCGGCGGTTGCTTCAGCGCGGAGGGCACAGGGGATCCCGGGGCATCATTTATCTCCTGCCTGAAGCAGGAGCCGGGGTTGCGGGAGCGGACTGCCGGCCGCCCGGCTGGGTCGTCCCCGGCTGCCGGGCAGGACCGGAGGAAGAGGGGGTCGTCGTGGAGGGTTGGTTGGAGCCTGGTTGAGTCGTTCCGGGCTGAGTGGCAGCCGGCTGGAGGGTTCCCGGTTGGATGGTCCCCGGCTGAGTCGTTCCAGGCTGGGACACTGCGGGCTGAGGGGTATTTGGCTGCGTCACCGCCGGCTGAACTGTGCCGGGTTGTGCCGGTGTCCCGGGCTGCGCCGTCGTGTTAGAGGGGACCGTCGTGGAGGGAGTGGCCGTGGGAGTGACGAGGGCAGCGGGAAGCACCGCTATCGGAGGATTGATAAATCCATCCTCCAGCG
>DATAIE010000794.1:0-5194 GCA_036262875.1 Verrucomicrobiales bacterium | reverse complement strand
CCGGAGGACTGACGCGCTCCGGGTTGAGAAACCGCTCGAAGATCAGGCCGAACCGCAACGGATCGCAATCCGTGATTCCCAGCGAAAAAGCCACGAGGGAGCCCGCCGCCGATCCCCGGCCCGGCCCGACAGGGATGCCGTTGTCCTTCGCCCATTTGATGAAGTCCCAAACGATGAGGAAGTAGCTGAGAAAGCCCATCTTCTCCATGACATCCATCTCATAGTTGAGCCGGTCCTGGAGTTCCGCGGAATCCGCCTGCGCTCCGTACCGCTTTTGCAGACCTTCACGGCAGATCCTGCGGAAGTAATCGCCGCGCGGACTCCCGTCGGGGCTCTCGAACTGAGGGTATTTTTCACTGCTGGAGGAGTCCAGCTTGATCTTCAAATCACACTTCTCCGCAATCTCCAGCGTGCTCCACAGCGCCTGCGGGACGTGCTTGAAGAGCTTGATCATCTCCTTGGGCGTCTTGAAGTAGACCTCCTGGCTGTAGTGCATCCGCTTCTCGTCGAAGACCATCTTCCCCGTGCCGATACAGATCATCACATCGTGGGCCTCGTGGTCCTCCCGTTCGAGGAAGTGCACGTCATTCGCCGCCACCGGTTTGATGCCAAATTCGTCCGCCCACTCGAGGAGCTGGGCATTGCAGGATTGCTGCATCTCGGCCACCTCGCCGGTGACGTGGTTGTGCAGTTCGAGGTAGTAGTCCTCCCCCCAGCGCTCCCTGAACTTCCCCACGAGGTGTTTCGCATGCGCGGTCTGACCGGCCCGGATGCTCTCATTCACTTCGCCGTTCAGGCATCCGCTGAGCACGACGAGTCCGTCGCCATGCTCGAAGAGGTCATCGTGGTCTGTGCGGGGCTTGTAGTACTGGCCGTCAAGGTGAGCCGCGCTGACGATTTTCGTCAGGTTTTTGAATCCGGTTTCATTTTTCGCCAGGACCGTGAGGTGATAATTGTTTTTCTTTCCCGGCACCTCGGCCCGGTGGGTCTTCTGCACTCCTTCGCCGCAGACATAGAGTTCGCATCCGATGATCGGCTTCACTCCAGCCTTCTTCGCCGCCTGATAAAAATCGATGGCTCCGTAGAGATTCCCGTGGTCCGTCATGGCCACGGCGGGCATCTTCAGTTTCGCCGCCTTTTTGACCACATCATCGATCCGGCATGCCCCGTCGAGTGTGGAATACTCGGTGTGGAGGTGAAGATGGACGAAGGATTCTGGCAGAGCGGCTGCGGGCATATGCGGGAATAGATTCTACGAGCGGTGAGGGCAAGAGGGACCGGGAATTTCCCCGCAGGCGTGCGAATCCCTGCGCGCTTGTCCGGTTCCCCGGCACCACGGCAGGAATCAGCGTAAAAACCGGTGTCTCCCGAGATATGGTGTTGCCCCCCGCCGCTTTGGTGTCACTTTTTCCGTATATCCCCGCCTCTTATGTCTTTTATGAATTCCCCCCGCCTCCCCATGGCGTGTCTTTTGCTGACTGTGCTCGCAGCCGGTCCCGTTGCCTGCAGTCCCAGCGTGAGCGATGCGGATATCAAAACCGCCAGCACCCGCAGGGACGAACTGGAAAAAGAAAAGCTGAAACTCCAGGCGGAGTTGAAGACTCTCAACGAGGAAACCCGGGCGCTGACCAGCGGGTATACCGGGCCAATGCATGCCGAGCGTATGAAAAAGGCGGATAATCTGCGCGAGGAAAAGACCGCCCTCGAGTCCATCAAAGGCGACTTGGACGGCAAAATCGCCCATTTCACTTCTGAAACCAAACGGCACCAGGAGGCCCTTGCGAAGGAAAAGCCCTGAGCCGCACACCCCTTTCCGCCCCCTCTTTCCCCGGTCCTCTTCCCCTTTCTTGCCATGCGCACACTCATTTTTTTACTGATCCTGTCCGGACTTGGTTACGTTTGGAACAGCCGGCGCGAACGCTTCAACGAATATGAGGGCGTCCAGACGGCGATCAAATCCAACGAGCAGGACATCTCCGCCCGTATCAAAGAAAAGGCGCTGGTGATGGACCGGCTCAGACCGTTGCGGGAGGCTAAATCCGAAACCCAGGCCCCGGACGGTTCTCCGGAGCAGCTCGAAAAAGACATCGAGGCCCTGAAAGAAGGTATCAAGACCGCCACTGCCGAGTTGGATACCAAAGAGGCTGAATACCTGACCGTCGTGGAAGCCGTTCGTGAGAAGGCAAAGAAGGAGACCTTTCCGGTCGTAAAACTTCCTTCAGGCCAGGAACTGAAGGACTGCACGATCACCAAATTCGGCGAAGGAGTGGTTTCCCTCTCCCACAGTGACGGCATCACCCGCGTGCAAGCCGATGATTTGCCGCCCGGCTGGGTGGAAAAATACGCGCTCGACTACGTCAGCCGTGACTCCAAAGCGGAAAAGGACTTCATCGCCGCCCAGGTGGACCGCGCGTCCACGCCCCCCCTCGATGTCAAGACGGCCAAGCTCAGCGAAATCAATGCGCGGATCAAGGACCTCGAAGAACAACTTCTTTCGATGAGTGCCGAAATGCGCAACTCCCGCCGCCAGACGGACAAGCTCATTCGCGATGCTTACCGGATCGCCATGGAAAAGGGCTCGAAAGGCCAGGTCGCCGCCGCCCAGCGGAATAAAATGTTCGAGGAATCCAAGAAGGTGGACGCCGGCCGGGTGTTAATGACTCAGAAATACCGGAAGCTTCGCGAGGAAAAGCTCGAGCTCGAACGTGCGCGGGTCGAGATGTCCAAGCGTCCAGGGACCTGAGCGGGCAGCGAATTTCACGGGCGGCCGGGACAAATGTCTCCGGAATACAGCGGTTCCGCTTGCGGGATGCTTTGGCCGTGACCGATGGATACCGGGACGGCTGTGTCCATTCCGGAGCAGACGCTGTCATTTTTACAGATACGATCAACACCAATGGACAAACTCATCGTCACCGGCGGCCAGGAACTGGAGGGCGACATCTACGTCAGCGGCTCGAAGAATTCGGCCCTGCCCATTCTCGCAGCCACTCTTCTCACGCGTGAGCAGTGCGTCATTCGCCGGGTGCCTGACCTGAGTGACACCAACTATATGGTGCAAATCCTTGCAGCGCTGGGCGCTCATGTGGAGCGGGCGAGCGGCACCGTCGTCGTCGAGGCGGAGAGTGTCCTCAGCGAGGCGCCGTATGAACTGGTTCGGAAAATGCGGGCGTCCATCTGCGTGATGGGACCGCTGCTGGCGCGCACCGGTGTGGCGAATGTCTCGCTGCCGGGCGGATGCGTCATCGGAGACCGCCCGGTCGATCTCCACATCCGGGGTCTGGAACAACTGGGGGCGGATGTGAACGTGGAAGGCGGAAACATCCACGTGAAAGCCACCGACGGCATGGGAAATCGCGAGATCAACATGCGCGGCAAACACGGGTCCACCGTCCTTGGTACGGACAATCTCATGATGGCAGCCGTACTCACGAAGGGTACGACGGTGATCGAGGGCGCAGCCATGGAGCCGGAGGTGGAGGACCTTGCCAATTTCCTCATGCGCATGGGCGCAAAAATCGAGGGCGCAGGCACCCGCCGCATCGTCATCGAGGGGGTGAAGGAACTGCACGGCGCGGAACACACTGTCATCCCCGACCGTATCGAAGCCGGAACTTTTCTTATTGCAGGGGCCATCGCCGGCAAACGCGTCACCGTGAAACGCTGCGAACCTGGTCACATGACCGCCTTCCTTAAAACCCTGACGGACAGCGGTTATCCCCTGGAGGTAAAGGGGAGCGACATCACCATCTCGCGCACTTCCAATCCCAGAGGAGGCGACATCCGTACGGAGCCGTATCCCGGATTTCCCACGGACATGCAGGCGCAGTTTACGGCTCTTTATTCCACCGTGCCGGGCATCAGCGTGATCACGGAAACGATCTTTCCCCAGCGGTTCATGCACTCCCCTGAACTTAACCGGATGGGCGCGCAGATCACTCTCGAAGGCGCCACCGCGGTCATCAAAGGCGTGGACCAGTTGGCCGGCGCACCAGTCATGGCCAGCGATCTCCGCGCCAGCGCGGCCCTCGTTCTGGCCGGGCTCACCGCGCGCGGGGAAACCGAGGTGAACCGCCTCTATCACATCGACCGCGGATACGAACACATCGACGAGAAGCTGGCGATGGTGGGCGCGAAGATGCGGCGCGAGAAGGCATAGGGATCGCCTGCGGCGAAAGCTCCAAACATCAAGCGCCAAACACCAAAGAAGCTCCAACCATCAAGACACCGAATGACGCGCGAGGAGTGCGCCGGCATGCGGGTCAGGACAGCAGGCCGGTGATCACCTGGGCGCCCTGGCTGTCGGTGAGGGTGGCGGCGGTGCCGTTGCGCTTGTAGACGAGTTGGTTGTGATCGAGCCCGAAGCAGTGCAGCAGGGTCGCATGCCAGTCGTAGTGGTGGACGATGTCTTTCACGGCATGATGGCCCCATTCGTCGGTTTCGCCATGCACGTGGCCCTGCTTGAAGCCGCCGCCGGCTACCCATTGTGAAAAGCCGTGGGTGTTGTGATCGCGGCCCCATTTTTCGCGCCCGGCATCGTTTTGAAGAACAGGGAGACGACCCATTTCGCCGCCCCAGTGCACGATGGTGGAGTCCAGAAGACCGCGCTGTTTGAGATCGGTGACCAGCGCGGCGGTGGGCTGATCGGTGGCGGCGCATAGAGCGGGCAGCGCACTGATGAGCGCTCCGTGCTGATCCCATGACTGCCCGGAGTTCAGCACCTGCACGTAACGCACGCCGCGTTCGACGAGGCGGCGGGCAATGATGCAGCGGGTGGCGTAGTCGCGGGTCTTCGGATTGTCGACGCCATAGAGTTTTTTGACGGATTCCGGCTCGTTGGAAATGTCGAGCGCCTCCCTGGCGGCCGTCTGCATTTTCGCCGCGAGCTCATAGCTGGCAATGCGGGCCTGAAGGTCGAGTTCACCGGGATGCTCCGCGAGATGGGCCTCATTGAGGGAATGGAGCAGATCGAGCTGCCGGCGCTGCGCGGTTCCCGCAAGCACAGGCGGAGGATCCAGATTGAGAATGTGCGGCGTGGACGGGCGGATAAGCGTCCCCTGGTAAAGCGACGGCAGCCATCCATTCGTAAAATGCTCGCCCTGAAAAGTTGGCAATCCGTCCGGGTGAGCGAGAACCATGTAGGCGGGCAGTTCCTGCGTTTCACTGCCGAGGCCATAGGTCAGCCACGACCCCA
>DATAIE010000793.1:0-13150 GCA_036262875.1 Verrucomicrobiales bacterium | reverse complement strand
GAACAATTCGCCATCGCTCGAGTTCAACTATTTCCAGCTCACCATCGGTGACCTCGGATTTAACTTCGATGCGCGGACCTCATTCCACACGACGCCGCCGCCTGGAGGAACGGCTACTCAGATATTCCCGGCTATCAGCACTCAGAGCGACGCAGTCGAAGTCTCTTTGACCGGCTTCGGCCCAGGCAAGAGCTTCAGCGTGGACCTCGATATTGACCGCGATGGCTTTGACAGCGGCGAGAACTATCAAAGTGTTTTCTTCAACAACGGTGTCGCCAACAACTCCATCGTTACCCTCTGGAGCGGCCCGAAGTACGTCAACCTGGTCCTTCCGGACAATCCGGTTCAATCCGCTCCCGGCGTCTACACGTTCAAAGGCCCGAATCACCAGTTGAAGGTGCGCTCCATCGCGGAAACCAACGGCACCGACTTTGTTCGCGTGGTCCAGGTGAAGGTGAATGGCCAGGACCCGCCCCTCAAAATGAACATCGGCGAACTGGAGACATTTGAGCTGCCCACGGGCACTCAGGTGGAGATCAGCGCCCCGCGCCAGGTTTACAAGGATATCAACGGCAGGGACATCACCAACAGTGTGGACATCGAGCCGGCTCTTGTCGATGAGGAGGCCGAGGAGCGGTTTACCGCCCTGGGCATTTCCGTGAACAACGTGCCTCAAACGGGCGACCCCACTCTCTACCGTTTTGAAATGACGGGCGATACTCAGGTGGAGGTCAAGTGGCAGCAGGAATACGCCCTCACCATCAAAAGTGATTTTGCCAATACCCAGAGCACCACCACTCTGAACGGTCAGCCTCTCGCAGGTCCGCTCACTTCCCAGGCGGCGGGCAATCCCTCTCCCGCGGCTCAGAAACACTGGATCAAGCGTGGCGAGCCCGCCATCGCCGCCGTCGATGGAAACGTAATCGACCAGTTGGCTCAGCCCGGGCTGGACATTCGTTATGTGGTCAAGGGCTACCGCGCCTACGGCCCGCCGAACAACAATACCTCCGTCACCCTCGATCTCGACCGCCTCCCGCAGTTGGACGGCGGCAAACTGGAGCCGAACTACGGCTTCCCTGTGCCCATCACCGGCTGGGATGCAGGACCGGCCCCGGGTGGCGGCACCCGCCTTACCATCGTCGGCCATGGCCTCTCGACCGGTGTCCGGGTACGGATTACCGACGCGTCGCAGGATGCCTTCAACGGCGACTGGGAAATTACCCGGATCGATGCGGATCACTTCACCATCCCCAAGGCCTTCACTGCCGGTCTTGCCAATGGCAAGGCCCTCCGCCTCGTGGATATCCGTGAACCCCGCTCCGGCACCATCACGAGCTACGCCTCGGGAGGAGCTTCCAAAACACTGGTCACCTCCGCAGGTCACGGTCTGAAGAGCAATGCGACCATTGTTATCAAAAACTCACTGACCGCTGCCTACAACGGTTCGTTCATCGTGACCCGCGTCGGTCCGGACACATTCACCATTCCCGTCGCCTTCACCACCAATCCGGCGCTCAAAGGCAGTTGGCTGGAAACGACCTACGTCGACGAATTTGCCTTCAATCCCAGCATGGTCGAAACCCGCCAGCAGGTCGAACCCTTCAATATGTGGGGACCGGCGGGCATCACCTATGAATGGCAGATTCAGTATGGCGTGCGCGTGAATGTGGATGACGTCACCCGCAAGTCGCTCCCCAAAATCGTGCAGGTCAATGGACCGGGCAGTGAGGAAACCATAGGAGTGCAGGACGGCCTCTTCTGGTTCGATCCCGGAGTGCATCTCAAGGTGCTCTCCGCGGCCAAAGAGGACGGCCCGTCCGGGCGGGCTCTCAATGGCTGGATCAGCGGTGACGGTTTCTACTTTCCCTCCAACGGCACGATCGATCCCATCAGCGGCAATTTGCTGTCCACCGGACAACCGGGTGCCGGCTCCCTCTGGATCGCCGGAGGCAGCACGGCGATCGACCGCGGCCTGGAGATCATCCAGTTGAATCGTCCCGCCCGGGTCATGTGGCGCTACGGATCGGGGGCCTTTGCGGTCAATGTGACGATCGGCGAGTATCTCTTTGAGCATGACGATACGCTGGCCTCCACTATTACCCGCGAGCCTCAGGCCATCGACGCCAGCACTTTCTCCCTGGACCCGCTCATTCAATTGAATGGCGTCCCTGCGCCCGCTGCGGCTGACATCGCGACATGGGACCCGGTCGCGGGCCGGCTCTATCCACTGCTGCCCGGCACCTTTACGGTCCCGTGGAAGCCCGGTACGGTTGATACCAATCCGGTCGATATCGTCGTCACCGCCGTTTTGCCTAACGACACAGAACGCGGGATCCGCGGACACTATCCTCACATCGTGGATACACCTCCCGTGGCGCTCGACCCGGATGGAGCGGACAACTTCACTTTCAAGACGCGCAAGTTCACGAATGCAGGCGGTGTGGTGGACGGCGCGAACCTGTTCACGGCCACCCGGCCGGGCTTCACGGTGCTCCTGTTCTCGGAAATCCAGCGCACCGGCCATGGCCCTCCCCGCGAATTCCTGCGCGTGCGGGTCGTGCATTCGAAGGCCTTCGACACCGGGTTGCCGGCAGCGATTCCCGTAAAGGTCGGCACGCGGATTCAGGCCGGCCCCACCGTGGACCGGGCAAAGCTCGGCACCGGCTACATTCGCAACTCCAGCGGCCCGGTGCGCTACAACCCGTTCATCTACGATGTCGGAAAGCTCTCCGGTCTCGCCGCAAAGGATATCTATGACATGGACCTCCTGCGCAGCAATCCAGGTCAGCTCGTGGTCGTGGACAAGAGCCGCCTGCCCGGCCCGGTCTTCCCGGTCAACGCCCATCCCAACGCCAATACCAGCGAGCGCCTCACCGTCGTCTGGTATGATGATCCCGCACGAAACGATACCCTTCTTTGGCCGCACCAGGTGCGGGCCTACGAGGCCAGCTATCCGGATGCTACGGACACCAAGGTGGACCGCATCGTCATCGCCAGTCAATACGGCAACGAAGGCAAAGCTGCGTCCACGAGCACCAATCAAACCAGCACCGGTGAACAGATCATCGCTCCGGCGGTTCTCCCGGATTTTCCGAATCCCGCCACCACCTATGATCCCAGCCGCTTGCAATCGGTGCAGATCTATCAGCAGCCGGATAAAACCAAACCTGGCTACAACCCCAACGAGGAGCACGCGCTCATCGCTCCATCTCTTCGCTTTGCCGATGTCTCCCCGCGTCCTCCCGCCGTCTACGCCCTTCGCAATAACGACCTGAATACCACGGCCCTCGGGGACGCTTACACTTCTGATCCGTTCGTGCTCGCGCAGTTCTTCGATGTGGCCACACAGGAGTACGGAATGAAGCTCTACCGTGTCCAGGCCGAGGATGCCGGGCGCGGCTATAAATTTGCCATCATCCCGCAAAGCGCGGCGCTGGCCACTACACTGAACAACCAGGGGCACGTGGAGATGGAGGCGGGCGAGCCGGTCATCCCCTTCTATCCGCTGGGCGTCGCGATCGGTGCGGCCATTCCTGAAGAGGTTTTCGGAAACAATCTTCCGGTCGCCAAACCCACCGGAGGCAATACGCTGCAGTTGACCTACTGGGAAGACCATAAAGGTTCGACCTGGGCCGTCTCCGGCGGAACCAACGCATGGTTCACCACTTCGTTCTACTACCCGCTCGCACCGGATTTCTACTGGCCTCCGAACCGCCCTGTGCCGCCGGTGAAAGTCACCTCCGTTGGCGCGGTCAATACCCCGGGCTACGACGCGGATAAAACGGCCAAAGTCCCTCGAACCGGGGACGCCGTGTCCTTCATGCCCAGGGACTCCTCTAAATCCGCCAACAACAACGCCGCGGATTTCGAATTCCATCTGCCGAAGCCAATTCTTTACCACTCCAACTGGCCCGTGAACCCGCCGGTTCTCAAAGCCGGCGAAACGCTCACTTTCTCCGGAGGGGAAAACCGCGCCGACAATCCGACGCACCAAATCGTCAAGTCCGATGGCACCGTGGAAACGGTCGAAACGCCCGGCCTGCCTCAGGTGCTGGCCTTCGCCTCGGCGGAGGTCGTCTTCGACTCTCTGAATCCGGAAACCCAGGAAACCCAGTGGAAGGACTACTGGACGGCCCGCGTCGTTCAGGCCCTCGATGTTCGCCGCATCGCTTTCCCCATTACGAATTTCTCCACCGATGTTCAGCCCGCGACCGGGAAGACAAGGCTGAGCCAGGGCAAGTACGTCTTCAATGATCTTCCCGCCTCTCTGCAAAAACGCTTCCGTTATGACCCGCTCGCCCAGCGCCTGGAGTTCAGCGGCTTCGTAAATGACAAGGACATCGGCGACAATACACTCACCGCCGCTCCTCCGGCAGTTTACGTCCTGGAGCCCAATATCCTCACCGCCGGGGACGTGGCCGCCCTCAAGGCGCTCGTGACCAGCGATCACAAAACGGAATGGGACGGAGCCATCGACGGCCTCGCCCTCCTCACTCTCGATCCTAACACTGTTTCCACGGAGACCAGTGACCCGTTCGTCAACAAACGCTACCTCGTTGGCCTTTCGAAATCGGGAGAAAATTCCAAACCAGCCCGCTCCTTCGGCCCGGGCCTCGCACTGGTGCCTAACGACGGTTTCCTAAATCCCTCCGGTACACTTGCCGACGGCAGCGACTATCCCGCAGAAGGCTGGATCACCGTCGTGGAAAACAACGATCCCTCCCTCGGAGGCTCGCCCATTACCCCGCACGTCATCAAAGTGGACCGCAAGAAACGCTATCGCGGCTCCATCAAGACGATCCTCTCAGACAACGTCTTCGATGAGAACATCGTGCTCCGCCATACCGGTGATTTCGGCACCAAGGCCGGCGACCTCTACTTTGAGTGGTACTATCGCCCGGATGACGGCAGCCTCAATGTGCCGCCGCCGGATCAACTCCGGCCCGGCGAAGTGAATCCCTGGAAACTCTTCCCGGATCCCTCCGGAGCTCAGGGTCTCGGACGTTACCAGATTACCCTCAAAGGAAATCCGAACGCGCCGGAAACGCTGCTCGCGGATTCATGGTGGTTCGTCCGCTACCGGCACAAAAATGATACTGCCAACGGCAGCAACTGGGCACCGAATACCACCCAGCCGACCGGCACCAAAAAATACGAATGGGCCGGCGCAGGAAACTCGGATCCCTTCCATGACTTCGACCTCGACGGCGTGCCGGACTACCGCGCCCAACTCGCCTCCGGCTGGATCAAACGCGTTCTCGACGCCGTGAATCCCTACGAAGCCCGCATCCGCGACTTTGAAGGCGAAAATCCGACCACGCAGGTCAGTATGATCTCCCAGTTCGGACCGCGCTTTGAAGGCCCCGTCGCTCTCAATCCCGCCAAGGATGTCATCGAAAACGTGGGCCTCATCGAACTCTATGAGACCATTCTGAAACGTGGACGCGACTTGAGCATCGACCTCTCCCGCCCTGTTTCCACGCCGGCCATCGCCAACGCACTGCAACTGGCCTCCACCCGCCTCTCTGATTTCTACACGCTCCTTGGCAACGAGGCCTACGGCGACGCTCAGGATCCCACCATCGGATTCGGCAGTGACAGCGTGGACTACGGCAGTCTCGCTCCCGCCGTCTTTGCCTTCCAGAATCAGCAGCCCGATCTCATTGGAGAGGAGCTCGGCCTCCTCCGCGGCGTGGATGACTTCTTCGCCCGCCCTGTTTATAACCGCCTCTTCTGGAACTTCACCAAAGGCGAGGGCGAAGCGGCCTACGCCATGAACTACAATATCAGCGATGTGAACATGGACGGCTTCATCGACGAGGACGACGCCATGATCATGTATCCGCAGGGCCACGGCGATGCATGGGGCCACTACCTCACCGCCCTGACGCATCAATACGCGCTGCTCAAACATCCCTATTTTAACTGGGTGTCCCGGTCGGAATCCTACAATCTCCAGGATATCGTCATTACGGTGGACTTCCTCGATGAACGGAAGTTTGCCGCCACCGCCGCCGCCAAAGCGAAGGCCGGTGCGGAAATCGTAAACCTCACCTACCGCGACAAATTCGTCGAGGCTCCGGATGCCCAGTGGCAGGGCTACACCGATACCAATCCCGACCGCGCGTGGGGCGTGGACGAATGGGCCCGCCGCGCCGGTCAGGGTGCCTATTTCGACTGGGTCACTGCCAATGCGCTCCTGCCCAGCGAACATCCCAACACCACCCTGGAGGGTGTCCGCAAAGTGGACCGCGAGAACAATGCCGACATCCCCGTGATCTCGGCCAATCTCGCCGCCATTCAGGGCACCATGGACCGCTCGAACCGCGGCCAGAATCCCCTCGGCATCTCCCGAAATGGGCTCGTCTTCGACATCGATCCCACTTTCCTCGAAGTCGGATCCACCGCCCAAATCGGCACCCGGGCCGTGCAGGGATTGCTGCACTTCGACCAGATTTACGAGCGCGCCCTCAAGATGCTGGAGAATGCCAAAGCCATCTGGGACAATGCCAACGAGCCGCGCAATATGCTGCGCCAGGTCGGCAACAGTGAAGCCGAGTTCCGCAACTCCACCTTCCAGGAGGATTTGTCCTACCGGAATCAGCTCATCCAGATTTTCGGCAAACCCTATGAGGGAACCGTGGGCCCGGGCAAAATCTATCCCGCGGGTTACACGGGGCCGGACCTCGCCCTCTTCATGTATGTGCCGGTCCGCCAGATCAACAAATCCACCGTCCCCGGCCCCTCCTCCTCCTGGGCGTCATTCACAGATGGCGCTCTCAGCAGCGGAGACCTTTATGATGCCTTCCGCAAAGGAAGCAGCAGCAGTGGCGCCGGAACGGGCACCGGCACCTTCGCCAATAATCTGGAGTCGGTGAGCTCTGACGTGCGGGCGCTCTTTACCAGCACCTTCTCCAGCGCTTCGAACTATTACTACACCGACAGCACGACCTCCGGGCTCTTTGCGGTCAACTACACTGACCTGCAATCCCCCAAGATCAACCTCACCAACTATATCGTCCAGTTGCCCGTCACTGCCGCGGGCTACACCTTCCAGGCTCCCTCTGAATGGGGTACCCGTGCAGCCACTGGTGAACTTCAGTCTCTCATCACGCAAATGCTCGTGCAGGAGGCCGCTGTGGCCGAGTCGGTGGGCGCATGGGACAGCTTGTCAGGAGAAATCGTGCGGATCATTCGTCTGATCAATGCCCGTCTCACCACCACCGGTCGCCTCCAGGTCAAGGAGGAGGTTTTCAGCCGGATAAAACTCGCCGTCACCGACACCATCAAAGGCATCGAAGCAGGCATGAGGCTGGCGAATGCCGTCAGCGATACTGTGCTGAAGATTACGGATGCCACCAGCGATGCCATTCCCGGCGTGCTCCCGACCGCCGGTCTCGCCTTCTCACCTGGTGATGCCCTCTCTGCTGCGGCTTCCGGCGTTGAGTTTGCGGGATACTCCACCTTCACCGGGTTGAAAGCCGCGGAGGAAATTCTCGCTCTCGGCAAGACCGTCGCGGAGATCAGCCTCGATGCCGTCGAAAACGAACTCAACCTCGACACCAAACGCGAAGAGCGCGATTTGCAGATCAAAGAGTGGCTCAAGGAACTCGAAGACAAGATCGGCGACGAGCCCATCCGCCGCATTCAGATCTTCAAGGAAATCCAGACGCTGGCCGATCTGTCCAACCAGTACCGGTCGAAAGTGGACGAAGGCACCCGCCTCATCGACGAGCGCGCCGCCTTCAACAAACGCGTCGCCGCACAGACCCAGCGCAACCGCTATCAGGACATGACCTTCCGGGTGGCGAGAAACCACGCGCTGCAAAGCTACCGCAGTGCCTTCGACCTCGCGGCCCGTTATTCATGGCTCGCCGCCAAGGCCTACGACTACGAAACCAACTACGATCCCTCCGACCCCGGCTCCGCTCAGGGCGCATTCTCCGAAATCATGCGCGCCCGCTCCATCGGAAACTTCGATGAAACTCCGCGCCAGGGTGCCGGCGGACTCTCCGAAGCCCTCGCCAAACTGAAGGCGAACTACGAATCGCAGCGCGGCCAGCTCGGTCTCAATACCCCGCAGCGCGAAACCGGCAAAATGTCCCTGCGCACGGAACTCATGCGCATTCTCCCGAAAGGCAGCCTGCAGCCCGTGGCCGGTGCACCCGCCGGTGAGTTCCCCGCTCCGGGGATGGATTCCGACAGCGTCTGGAAGGCAGAGCTCGCCAAAGCAAAGGTGCCGGACCTCTGGGATGTGCCGGAGTTCCGCTACTACTGCCGTCCCTTTGCCGATCCCGCGGATGCCAATGGCGCCCACGTTCCGCAGCCGGGCATCGTTATCCGCTTCGGTTCGGAGGTTACCGCGGGTAAGAACTTCTTTGGAAAGCCTCTCAGCGGCGGCGACCACGCTTATGATCCCACCAACTATACCACCAAGATCGTGGGTGTCGGCGTGTGGTTTTCAGACTATCTCAGTGATGATGTCCTGAATGACCTCGCCAGCGCCCCGCGCGTCTACCTCGTGCCGGCCGGCACGGATATCATGCGCGTCCCCCACAGCGGCAGTCCGGATACCGTGCGCATGTGGAATGTCCTCGACCAGGTCATCCCTGTACCGGTTCCCACTCTCGATGCAGGTATCAGCAACAGCCGGTTTATTCCGATTCTGGATACCCTCAATGGGCCCACAGGCGAGGTCCGCCGCTTCTCCAGCTTCCGCGCCTATCACAACGGCGAGGCCGACATCGACTTCGATGAACTGGTCACCGACAGCCGTCTCATCGGGCGCTCCATCTGGAATACCCAGTGGGTCCTCATCATCCCCGGTCAGGCGCTCAATGCCGATCCTGAAGAGGGCCTCACCCGCTTTATGGACCAGGTCAGCGACATTCAAATGGTCTTCGAAACCTACGGCGTCAGCGGCGGTTAGGACACAACCCGCATCTCAATCCTGACTCATTTCACTCACTATGAAGGCGAATACACTTTCCCTCACTTTGACTTCCGCCACAGTCCTCATGGCCGCACTGCTGCCGCCCTCGCGGGCAGCCACCACCGTGCCGGAGCCGGAGACGGTCTTCTACGGTCGCATCCTCGACCGCAGCGGCCCCGTGGACCGTATCCTCTCGGAGGGCACGCTTCTTTGGACTCTGCGCAAGACAGACGGTACGCCGCTGCCGCTCACCGCCACGCTCGCTCCCTACAAGGACGGCGCGTTTTCCTACACTCTGCGGGTTCCGCATGAGGCTCTGTCGCTGGGACTTTCCGTGGCCCCCTCGAATGTCGCTCTCGGCTCCATGCCCTCGCGGCAGTCCCACGGTCAAATCACCGTCGATGGCCACACCGCCACGATCATTTCGCCAGGGGAATCGGCCTTCGATGTGGAGCAGGCGGCCCGTGCGATGACCTACCGTCTCGATCTGGAAGTCAGCATTCCTGCCGCCGATACGGACGGAGACGGCCTGCCCGACTGGTGGGAGGAAAAATACGGGTTCGACAAACAGCACTCCGGCGATGCCTCGCTGGATTCCGATGGCGACGGCCGCAGTAATCTCGCGGAATATCTTGCCGGCAGCGATCCGAAGAAGGACAGCCGTTCCCCTCAACTGCTCACCACGGAAACCGTCGCCTACTCAGGAGGCACCTCCGTCGTGCTCCTCGAAACCGCCGACTCCGACAGCTCTCCGGCACAGTTGAAATACACACTCTCCGCCGTTCCAGCCGCGGGGACTCTGAAACTCCGCAACACCGCTGCCCTGCCCTCCATTCCCGACCGCGACCTGCGCAATGGGGACTCATTCACCCAGGACGACGTCGCCCGCGGACGCCTTGTGTATCAATATGCATCATCATCCACTCCGCTCTCCTTTGGAGTAAGCGTCGCGGATGAAAACCCGGCACATGCTCCATCCACCGGCACCGTGCAGCTTCTGTCCTATGATCCGGCGGCAAATTCCCAACCGGCGGATGCGGCGGAAGGCTTCCGGCTCCTTGCTCACGAACAGGCTCAATCCGGCACGATTGTAGCCGACCTCACTCCGCAGTCCGGGGGCCACCGTCTCACCGCACCCAGCGGTGCTGCCTCCTCCCCGGTTCAGTATGCCGCTTCCTTTGGAGAAGACCGCCCCCACGTTCTGTTTGGCGGCGCCCGTCAGGATTTCCTCACCGGCGGGATGGGGAACGACACCCTCAACGGCGGAGGCGGTGACGATGAACTCACCGGCTCCAGCGGCGCCGACCGGTTTGTCTATGCCTCCTCCACGGACGGCAATGACACCCTCACCGATTTCCATCCCTCCGAAGGCGACGCTATCGATCTCTCCGCCGTGCTGCACGGCACTTCCCGTCTGCTGCCGGATTATGTCAGGATCACCCGCAGCGGGGCCGATGCCCTTCTCGGCGTGGATGCAGGCGGCTCCGGCACCGGCTACAGCGATATGGTCCTCCGTCTCAAAAATTCCCCGCTCACGCAGGCGGACCTTCGCACGCTGTTCGAATCCGGGAATCTCATCACCGGCTCCATCGGTCTCCCGCCGGCGGTCACCGTCCTCGCCTCCGTTTCCCGCACCAGCGAAAACGGCCCGCCCTGGGGCCAGTTCACCGTGACCCGTTCCGGCTCCACCAGCGAACCGCTCGCCCTCGTCTTCCAAATCAGCGGCTCCGCCACCAACGGTGTCGACTATGAATTGCTGCAATCCGCCGCGGTCATTCCCGCAGGCAGCCAGAGCATTGCCATCAGTGTCCGTCCCTATCAGGACGCCACGACCGAACTGGACGAAGTCGTGCAACTCTCCGTCGTTCCGGCCACAGGCTACGAGGCCGGCATTCCCTCCACGGCCCAGGTCGTGATCGAGGACCTCAAGCCTCAGATCTACATCGAAGCGCTGAATCCGCTGGCCACCGTGAATGACCTCGCGCCTGCCACCTTCATCGTAGGCCGCACCGGCGTCACTGACCGCAGTGTCCTCGTAAAACTGAATATCACCGGCAACGCCACCAACGGCACGGACTACAACCGCATCGACAACTTCTATTCGCTCGCCGCCTTCCAAACCTCGGGCGTCATTCAGATTCAGCCAAAGGCCACCGCCTCGCTGCAAAACGGCGCGGAATCCGTCATCCTCTCGGTGAAACCGGATGCCGCCTACCGCACGGGCACACCGGCCTCGGCCTCCGTCGTCATCGTGCCGCAGACTATCGATATCGATCAATGGAAACAGACGGCCTTCCCGGGCAACGCTCAAACCCCGGCCGCCTTTGCCCTCAGCGATCCTGGCAATACGGGCGTGCCCAATCTCATGCGCTACGCCTTCGGCCTCAATCCGCAAAATCCCGGCTCGAACGCCGCCAGCCTCATGCCGCGCCCGGAAATTCGCGACGGCCATCTCGCCCTGCGCTTCAACCGCACGCCCGCCGCGCGCGATCTGGAATACCGCGTCGAGGCTTCCGAAGACATGCAGACCTGGCGTGAAGCCGGGCCGGAAGTGGAGGACTTGACCATGGTGGAAGTTCCCGATCCCTCCACCGCCCTCTATCGCGTGGTGCAGCCGGTCTCTGTCAGTCCCGTCCGTTTCCTCCGCGTTCGCATCGTGAGAACACAGCCATGAAAAACCTGGCCGTATTAAAGACTGTAGCGCTCCTCCCGCTGCTGGCGCTCGCGGGCTGCCACCGCGAGGTCGCGGCTCCGTCCGGTTCACCCGTCCTCGCAAAGGCGGGCGGCGAGGTCATCACCGTCGATGACTTTGACCGTGAGGTGCAGCGCCGTCTCGCCAAACATGTGCCGGTTCCTGACAAAAACGCGCTGATTGAGGAAATGCTCGGCCGTCTCGCCGCCGTCACCCGCGCCAAACAGGCAAAGCTGGATGGAGACGCGGAGACGAAACGGGAGATGGAAAACGTCCTCATCGCAAAACTGCGCGCTCAGGAACTCGAAGCCAAACTCAACGCCGCCACCGTCACCGACGCGGAACTCAAAGCCGCGTTCGCTGCCGGCGCTGCCGCTTATTCCCACCCGGCCAAAGTTCGTATGGCCATCCTGCATCTGCAGGGCGACATGAAGATGAGCGATGCCAAACGCTCCGAACTGCGCTCCCGCATGGAGGAGGCTCTTAAGAAAGCCGCGGAAGCCCCTGCACCCGGCGGTCGCGGCGGTGCCGCCACCGGCTTCGGGCAGATTGCCGCGGAATATTCCGACGATCAGGTCACCCGCTACCGCGGCGGAGACCTCGGCTGGCTGGATGAGGGCAACTATTCCTATCGCTGGCCAAAGCCCGTGCTGGAAGCCGGCTTCGCCCTCCCTCAGGGCGGTGTTAGTGGTATCATTGAGGCGGACAACGGCCTCTACGCCATCATGAAAACGGATCACCGGGATGGCGGTTCCACTACCCTCGAAGAGGCCGCTCCCTCTCTGCGGCACGATCTGCTCGTCAAAAAGCGCGCCGAAATCGAAGCCGCTTTCCTCAAAGAAAACAGGTCCCTGACCAATGCGGAAATCCGTCAGGATGTTCTCGCCACCGTCACTCTCCCCGCCGCCGCCAGTCCTGCACAGGTCACCGCCTCTGCACCGCCCACTCTTCCCGGCATGAAGCCGGCTGCACCTCCTTCCCGCTGAATCCTCTTCACCGGCGGCCACCGTGCCGCCTCACTTTCTTTCCGTCATCATGAAACCAGACTCGAGTTCGTTTTCTCTCCGGCGTCTGCCTGTCCTTGCCGCCACCGCTCTCCTGGGCATTGCGGGCATCGCCAGGGCTGCCACTCCCACGATCAGCAGTGTGAGCATCCTCAATGGCAACAACGAGGACACGGCCTTCACCATCACCTATGCCATCCTCGCCGCCGCCGCCAATGAGCATGACGACGATGCCGGCGACGACATCTCCTTCCGCGTGGAGTCCGTCACCAATGGCACCCTTCGCAAGAATGGTGTGGCCGTCGAGCCTGGCGTCACGCTGCTGAGCGACACCGGTGCTTCATGGTCGTGGACTCCCCCCGCAAACGACAACGGGGTCATTGACGCGTTCACCATCAAAGTGACGGACGGCACCAACGTCTCGACGACCACCGCCGTCCAGGTCCG
Organism: Verrucomicrobiales bacterium; assembly: GCA_036262875.1. Taxonomy (GTDB): domain Bacteria; phylum Verrucomicrobiota; class Verrucomicrobiia; order Verrucomicrobiales; family V1-33; genus V1-33. Next base: position 75 of record DATAIE010000793.1, on the reverse strand, counting down.
CATCCAGGTGGATGCCGTGGCCGACCCTGTCCAGCTGTCGGGTTCCGCTCTCGCCGATATCGATGACAATGACGG
>DATAIE010000792.1:0-5166 GCA_036262875.1 Verrucomicrobiales bacterium | reverse complement strand
GAGCTTTCACGATGTGATGCAGCACGCGGATGTCGTTTTGCTGACCACCCCTCCCGGGTTTCGCCCCATGATGTTCAAGGCCGCCATCGAGGCCGGAAAGCATGTTTTCATGGAAAAGCCGGTGGCCGTGGATTCCCCCGGCGTGCGGCTCGTCATGGAATATGCCAAAAAGGCGGACGAAAAGGGCCGCAAGGTGGTGGTGGGCCTCCAGCGCCGTTACCAAAAGGCCTACCTCGAAGCTTACAAAAAGGTGAAGGAGGAGGGCCTCATCGGGGAAATCGTGGCCGCCCAGTGCTACTGGAACGGAGGCGGCGTGTGGGAGCCCTTTGAGCGCAAGCCGGGGATGTCCGAAATGGAATACCAGGTGAAAAACTGGTACTACTACACCTGGCTCTCCGGCGACCACATTGCCGAGCAGCACATCCACAACATCGACGTCATCAACTGGTTCATGGGCGACGCCCACCCCGTCGCGGCCCAGGGCATGGGTGGCCGCCAGGTGCGCAAGGACCAGAAATACGGCCAGATTTTTGACCACCACTACGTCGAGTTTGCCTACGCCAACGGCGTCATCCTCAACAGCCAGTGCCGCCACCAGAAGAACTGCTGGGCCAGTGTCTCGGAACTCCTCATCGGCGACAAGGGCACTCTCTACCTCGACGGCTCCAATGCCACCATCAAAGACAAGGCCGGCAAGACCATCTGGCGCTCCCGCAGCAAGGAAGACCCGGATCCCTATCAGGTGGAGCACGACCACCTCTACAAGGCCATCCGCGAGAACACCCCGCTCAACAACGCCTACTACGGCGCGCAGAGCACCTTCACGTCCCTCCTCGGACGCTACGCCACCTACGGCGGCAAAATGGTGAAGTGGGACGACGCCCTCGCCTGGAACAACAGCGAGATGCCCGCCAAGCTCGGCTTTGACCAGCCCACCCTCATCCAGCCCAGTCCCGGCGGCGACTACAAGGTGGCCACCCCCGGCGTATTCGACCCGTCCAAGCCGCTGGGCTGAGCGGACGGAAAATAACAGACCGCTGTCCCATTCGAGCGCGCCCGTGTCACCACGCGGGCGCGCTTTTTTGCCTGGTGCAACCTGCCCAAAGAAACTTCCGGAGGCGCTCGGGGGAAACGTTCCAGCGGGACCGCGGGATAGTTCCTGGCCGGCGACCATCCTCCGCGACGCCCGCCTCACTTTTAAATGGCTACACTTCAATTGAATCCGCTGGAAGCCATTCCGGGCCGTTATGCAATAGTATTAAAACGTACTGATTCATCCCATTTTACGACTCTGGCCCGCGGCTTGCAAAAGGCGGCTCCGTCCCCGTAAACCTCAACAACGTAATCAAAATGAAACGCATCCTTCTCGCGCTGGCAGGTCTCCTGGCAGTCACCCTCTCAAGTTGCACGGCAGGCGGCAGCGCCCAAGGCTCAGGCGCGGTCACCACGAGCGGCAGCGGCCATGTGAGTGGCAGCGGCTTTGTCCGCAAAAACTAACAAATCCCCGCATCCCCCTGACAAAGTCCTCCGGCGATCCGCCGGCGGGACTTTGAAGGGATCGACCCGCGGGCGGCGAGATTCCCTGTCCTTCCGCCGGCCAAAGGCGAAGATCACGTCCCGTCACTGCCCTTCCTTCTTCTCACTCAGGACGGATTCCAGCACGCGGGTCATCCATCCGTCGGCGCCGCGGGTTTTGGCGTCGGCGAGTTCTTTGGCGGCGGAGTCACGGTTGCCCTGGAGGGCATGAATGAGGGCGCGGTCGCACACGAGGGAAAGGTCCGGGTGTTCCGGACGGATGCGGGGCTCGATTTCCGCGAGGGCGGTCTGGAGGTCGGCGAGGGCCTCTTCTTTTTTCCCCGAATGGAGACGGACGCGGGCGCGGCGGATGAGCCAACTGGACTTATAACGGCTGGTATCGATCTCTTTCTGAATCTCGGGCAGCACGTCGTCATTTCGCCCGGCATCGATGAGGGCCTCGATCCACGCGATACGCAGGACGAAGCTCTTCAGCTTCGCCGTGGCGGCGGCGAGGTCGCGGACGCGGTCTTCGTGTTTGCCGAGCCGCCGCTGGGCCTCTGCGCGCAGCAAAAAGAGGTCGATGGACATTTCCTGCGAAAGCGAAATCCCCTTCTCCGCGGCGGTGAGCGCGTCGTCGTTGCGGTCGACTCTCAGGAGCATTTCCGCGAGCAGTGAATAGCAGCCCTGCAGGTGCACGGCGGCAGCGGCTGGGGCGGCGGCGATGGCTTTCTCCAGCCGCACGATGCCCTCCTTGCCATGGCCGTCCAGTTCATCGAGACGCGCCAGTTCCCGGCTGGCGGGGAGAAACCCGGCGTCGAGCGTGAGGCATTTTTCAAAGTCCGCGCGGGCTTCGGCGAGTTTGTTGATCTCGCGGTAATTGACGGCGCGCTGGAAATAGAGGTCCGGCAGCTTTGGATTGAGGGCAATCTGCGCATTGATGTCCTCGATCCGAATCTCATGCCCCGGGTCTCCGAAGGATGCCGTGCCCATCGCCGCGCAGGCGGCGAAGAGGATCGGGAGCCGGGATAAGTTCATGGAGGGAATCAAGTGCCGTTACGCCTGGCGGCTTCCATTCCTATCCCACTCTCAGCGACCACCGCGCCGCGGGTGCCGTTCGCAGTTCCAGCACGGTGAGACTTCTCGCGTCCGCTGGAGGGAAGCTGGAGGACGTGAGCACAAACGTCTTGGCGTCGCTGCCTCCACCGGTTTTGGAATCGCTCAGGAACAGACGCAGGTTGATGCCCAGTTCGCTTTGGCCTGCGCCGTTGAGGGACCAGCCGTGCGCCGGGACAAAAGCGCGCTTCATATTGAACTCGATGCGGCGGCTGCCATCCGGCTGGACGGTGACCTTTGAGAGAAACCCGCCTGCTTCATAGACATACGGATAAAAGCTGCCGAAGGCATAGGGCCGCACCGGCAGCACCTGGGCGCGACCGCTTTCATGCGGGATCTCCACCACCACATTGCCCACACAGCCGAGCGTGCCGTTTTCCCCGGCGGGGCGACCGTCCAGTTGCACTTCCAGGCGGCCCCACGGCTTGCCTTCTACGGTCGTGGACTGAGTTTCCGCGGGAATCTCGACGAGGAAAAAGATGCCGGCGGGATGCGCCTGCACCGTGACGCTGGCACCGGAGGCAGCGGCGTCCTCCGCGGAGGCATTGCCGCGCCAGCGGGAGAGGGGCACGAGCGGGAGTTTTTGATGCAGCCCGGCGTGCCTCACGCCCTCGATGCGGCGGGTGAACTTCCACGTGCGGCCACCGGCGGTGGCGATGAGCGTGATGGTGTTTTTGAAACGGAAGGCGCTCTCCACAGGCGGCAGCGGGAGGCGCAGGGGCAGCGGCTGGCGTTCGCCGGCACTCACTTTCATGCCCGGCACGGGGATTTGTTTGCCCAGCCAGTCGAGCGAGAGGGTGAGGTCGAGGTCCCGGGTGCCGGTATTCACCATCATGCATTTGAGCAGACAATCTCCGGACGCACCGTCCGTGCGCTGTTCCGGCCAGAGCATGGCGAGCGGGCTCAGCTTTACCTTCACATCCACGAGGTGCTGAGCGTCGTCATCCGAGATGATGACAGAGCCGCGAATGAACTCCTCATTGCCCTGAAGCGGCTCCGCATTGCGCACCATCACAAACCGGAAGAGGCGCGCCCCCCTGCCCTCCCGGAATGTGTGCAGGCGGTCCGGCGTGCCCGGCTTGACGGACCATCCGTTGAAACGGAGCGGACACAGCGCGATGGTGAGCGGTTCATCCGCACGGCGGGCCACCCGGATGACGAGCACATCCTCTCCGTTAGGGCCGCCTCCGGGTTCCAACTCGCCGGACACCTCGAATGGCCGTCCAGGTTCGCCATCCAGGAGCCAGTCCGCCGTGCGCTGCCCCATCCGGAGATGGGAAGCCGCATTGGGATGGAGGCCATCCTGAATCTTCGGGCCATGGTCAAACATCCGGCGCACCGGCTCTGTGGCCGCGCGGAAGGTGCTGGCCACCGTGCGGTTCAGCAGGTCCGAGGGTTGAAACAGCGCCGCTGCCCCGGTATCCGCAAAGAAAACGCCCGCCGCCTGCGCCACCTCACGCGCCACCGCCGCCCAGGGCCGCGATCTGCCAATGGCCGCACGCTCGTCCGCCTCATCCAGAGCGGGTGGCGGACCGGCGAGGATGACGTCCGCGCCCTTCTTACGACACTCCGCCACGGCGCTCTCCAGAGCAGTGCGGAACGTGGCCAGTGACGCCCCCTCCAGCGCATCCCGCGCGCCATACGCGATGATAACGAGGTCCGTTTCCTCGGTGCGGAAAACATTGCTCATCAGGGGATCGAACACCTGCACCCCCACCGCTCCGGTTTCGCAATAGTTGTCCGCAAAAAACGTGCTGGGAGTCAGCACCCGCTCCTCCGGGAGTTGGGTGAGCCGGAGGATATCGTTCGCATTCAAATCCCGCGACGGCACGTCCCCGGAAAGGCCGGGCAGTGTGGGCGGTTTTCCTTTTTTTCCCGCCTTCTCCCACACTTCGCGCAATTTGTTATACTCCTCCCACTGTTTCCGCAGGACCGCCACTGCTGCGGGGGGGAGCGGATTCAGATCCACCACGCCGCCGTGATAAAAGAAGAGTGCTCCCAGCCGGTCCAAAAACCGGCCATACCACGCCATGACGTGAGAGGACCGGGGAGCCTCCGCACCGGGTTGATAAAACGCGCTGATCTCATCCCCGCACACCGCGGCAAAGACCGGCTTTCGCTCCTTCAGCTTTGAAAGCGTGCGCGGGAGGAATTTTTTCAACCGTGCCTCCTGCTCCTTCGTCAGCAGTTCACCGCTCCCGGCCCCTGCCGCACGTACCGCCCCGCCCGCCCCGGCAAGAGGGGCAGCCAGCAGTGCAGCGAGAACATGACGTCGGGTAAATTGCATCGTCGGAAACGGAATTGAGAGCGCGGCGGGAGCGGGATGACAACGGAGAAAGCGCCGGGCGAAAAGGAAACCGGGGCTCACGTGTAAGAATGACAATGCGACCCCGGTTTCGTGAAACGCGGTCCAAAAGCCTCCGGCTGTGCGCAGGGCAGCGTTTCACGAAATCGCCTCCCGATTTCAGTCAAAACCTCCCCTGGCACACACACCGCAAACAGAGTCCTGTAAGAAACGTATCCACACCCTCCAAT
>DATAIE010000791.1:0-4612 GCA_036262875.1 Verrucomicrobiales bacterium | reverse complement strand
CGGGCACAGCTTCCTGTGGGTGAAGGACCTTTCCATGCCGGATACCGTGGCGCACCTCGGCGGCATCCCCATCAATCCGCTGCCGCTCATCATGACGGTCACCATGTTCCTGCAGATGAAATTTGCCCCGCAGCCAGGCATGGATGCGAATCCGCAGATGCAGATGCAGATGAAGATCTTCAAGATCATGCCCTTTGCGTTCATGATCTTCTGCTACAACTTCGCGAGCGCTCTGGCGCTTTACTGGAGTGTGCAAAACGTGATTTCCATCGGCCAGACATGGATCACGAAGCGGCAGGGCGATCCGCCACTGGTAAAGGGACCGCCGCGCCAGTCCTTTATGGAGCGGGCCATGGCTGCCCAGCAGGCGCGCCTGAAGCAGCAGCAAAACAAAGGCCCCCGCCCGCCCCGCACCGGTGGCGGCGCCGGGAGTGCTTTCCGCGATCAGCAGCGCAAAAAATAGCGAACTTCAGGATTTCGGCTATTCTCCCGCTAAGATCATCACCATGAACGCCGTCACCTCCGCCAGGGAAATCCTCGAAATCATGCTGCGTCACCTCGGATACACCGCGGAAGTCGCCGTCGATACCGACTGCGATGTGCCCGGCCTCCAGGTGATGGTGGAGGACGCAAAAGCCGCCGCCGCCCTCACCGGCAAGCGCGGCGAACGGCTGGATGACATTCAGCACCTCGTAAACAAGCTGCTCCGCCAAAAACTCCCGGATGCCCCCCGGGTGCGCGTGGACGTGAATGGCTTCCGCGAACGCAAGGACGACAGCTTCCTCAACGATGTCCGGGCCCTCGCCGACACCGTCCGCACCACGGGTCAGGCCATCAAGCTGGATCCGATGAACAGTTACCAGCGCCGTCTTGTCCATAATCTGTTCAAAGACGACCCCGCGATCCGCACGTGGTCGCCAGAGGACGACAGCCGCATGAAACGGATTACCCTGCTTCCGCGAAATGCATGATTTTTAGCGCCCGGACCCGGCTCTGCGGCGTTCTCCTCTGAGATAATCCCCCTCGTTGCGCCCTTCTTTTCACTGTGGTAATCTCCTTCACCATCCATCCCAACAGAAATGTCTGACCCCAATCAACGCCCGTCTCCACCCGAAGGCCCCGAACGCCGGGGTGGTGCACCCGAGCCCCAGGGCTTCAACTGGAAGGGACTCATTCTGCTTTCGCTCGCCATCATCATTCTGGCCAGCGGCCTCATTCTCCGTTCCGGCGCTTCCGGCGGCGAAAAGACCTACCCTGAATTCCTCGCCCTCCTCGAAAAAGGGGAAGTCGACAAGGGCAGTGTGAAGATCATGATCGATCCTGCGGGCGAGTATATCCGCATGAAGCTGACGGGCGGTGACAACGAAGGCAAGGAGTACAAGGTGATGTTTGCCGCCGGGCTTGAAAAAGACCGCCTCATCAAGAAGCTGGAGGAAAAGGGAATCACTCCCGACTATAAGCACGACGCCAGCATCACCTCCAGCGTCCTCGTGAGCCTGCTGCCGGTGCTGCTGCTGCTCGGCGTGCTGTGGTTCTTCTTCCGCCAGCAAATCAAGATGGCCGGTCGCGGTGCCATGAGCTTCGGAAAGAGCCGTGCCCGTCTCCTCGCCATGGACAAGAACAAGGTCACCTTCAAGCAGGTCGCCGGTTGCGATGAGGCGAAGGAGGAGGTCTGGGAACTCGTCGAGTTCCTCAAAGACCCGAAGAAATTCCAGAAGCTCGGCGGTCACATTCCGAAGGGTGTCCTCATGGTGGGTGCCCCCGGCACCGGGAAGACCCTTCTCGCCAAGGCCATCGCCGGCGAGGCGGATGTGCCTTTCTTCAGCATCAGCGGATCGGACTTCGTGGAAATGTTCGTCGGCGTGGGTGCCAGCCGTGTTCGCGACATGTTTGAACAGGGCAAGAAGAGCGCCCCCTGCCTGATCTTTATCGACGAAATCGATGCCGTCGGCCGCCACCGCGGTCATGGCATGGGCGGCGGTCACGATGAACGGGAACAGACGCTCAATGCGCTGCTTGTGGAGATGGACGGCTTCGACACCCAGGAGGGCGTCATTATCATTGCCGCCACCAACCGCCCGGATGTTCTCGATCCCGCACTGCTCCGCCCGGGCCGTTTTGACCGTCAGGTAACCGTCAGCCTGCCCGACGTGAAAGGCCGCGAAGCGATTCTCAAGGTCCACTCCAAGAAGGTTAAGATGGCCGCCGATGTCGATCTCGCCGTCATCGCCCGGGGAACTCCCGGCTATTCCGGCGCGGAACTCGCCAACGTGATGAACGAAGCCGCTCTTCTCGCCGCCCGGCGCGGCCTCAAGGGCATCACGCTCCGTGAACTGGAGGAGGCCCGTGACAAGGTCCGCTGGGGCAAAGAGCGCCGCAGCCTCGCCATCAGCGAAAAGGAAAAGGAAAACACCGCTTATCACGAAGCCGGCCACGCCATTCTCCTCGAACTGCTGGAGCACACCGAACCGCTTCACAAAGTTACCATCATCCCGCGCGGTCCGTCTCTGGGCTCCACCATGTGGCTCCCGGTGGAGGACAAGTATACCCGCCGCAAAAACGAACTCCTCGATGACCTCGTCGTCGCCATGGGTGGCCGGGTGGCTGAGGAAATCGTGTTCGGTGACGTCACCAGCGGTGCTTCCGGAGACATCCGCGGAGCCACCGACATCGCCCGCCGCATGGTCTGCGAGTGGGGCATGAGTGAATCGCTCGGCATGGTCGAGTACGGCGAAAACAATGAGCATGTCTTCCTTGCCCGCGACATGGGCTCCAAGCGCAACTACAGCGAAGACACCGCCCAGAAGATCGACAGCGAAATCAAAATGCTGATCGACAATGCCTACCAGCGCGCCAAGTCCCTTCTCGTCAAGCACCGCTCCGAGATGGAAACCCTCGCCAAGGCGCTTCTCGAGTATGAAACCCTCGATGGCGTCCATGTGAAGGAAATCATGGAACACGGCCAGATGCTCAATCCCCCGCGCACCAAGCCGCCGTCACCCCCGCCCGTTCCCGTCGAGCCCTCCGTCCGCGACTCAGAGCCGGGCGAAGATCTCCCGCCCGGCCTCGCCGGTGCTCCGGCCTAACGGCAACGCCAACAGGCAATCTTAAAAGCTCCACTTCCAAAACTCCTTCACGGGAGCCCGGAATGTGGAGCTTTTCAGTTGGAGCATTTGCCCCGACTTTGCACAGGACCAGACTTACTTCCTCCGCCGCCGCAGCGCCAGCGCGCCGCCCACCATTCCCAGCATCACTGCCGCACCCGGTTCAGGCACAGAGGAAAGGGAAAAGTGATTGGCGATCTGTCCTGCCGTAAGGGCCGACGGGTAGATAGCCACCTCATCGATGTTCCCATTGAAGAGCAGCAGAAGGTTGCTCGGATTTCCGTCGTGGTTGGCACCGATCAGAAGATCGTTCGTGATGTTCATGCTTTCGGCGTCGGTCGCCGATTGCGAGAACACCCCGTTCACATACATGGAGATCGTGGTTCCGGAACGCACCGCCACCAAATGATTCCACGCTCCGCCCGCCGGATTTACCGCTGCATTCTGGATGCGGAAATTGTTATGATACAGGCTCGTGGTATTGACGTTTTGCGAGCCGCTGTGGATTCCAAAATCGCCACCGGATCCTTTGTAGGTAATCAAATCACCCCGCGTCGTGACATTCGCCCGGTACCACAGTTCCACGGAAAAGGCTCCGGTACCGAGGTCGAAGATGGGACTGTCCGGAATACGCACGCGGGCATCCGTTCCATTGAAACTCACCGAACGCCCGAGCCCCACCGGACCGCCTGTCTGGTTCAGAACAGTGCCGCCAAGGAAGGCCCCGTTGTTATCCGCGCCTGCACTGTCATTCGCCACTGAACCCGCCGCCTCTTCGAATTCGTAATAGGCAATCGCGCCGTCACCGAGCACCGCATTCCGGTAAGCCGTGACCGCCGCGCCCGCCTGGCCGCTCATCATTCCCATTGCCATCGCCCCTCCCAGCAAAGTTCGACAGGCGCTCTTCGAATGCATTGAACGGGAAAAAGAATGAACCAGGAATTTCATATTAAGGGCGGATTTATCGATTCCCCCCTGACACGACAAGCACCGCATTTGCGGTTTCCGCCAGGAACGCTTCCGCGGTGCATTCCCCTATTCTCCAAACGCCCACAGCGCTCCGGAGGACCGGACGTAGAGTTTGTTATCGGCAATCGCCGGAGTGGCGGCGATGGGATCGCCGACCTTGTTTTGAGAGAGGATTTTCAGTTTTTCGCCGGCTTCGATGACGGTGATCACGCCGCGGGTGGAACTCAGGTAGATGTGCCCGCTGGCCATCACTGGAGAGGCGTAATAATCGCCGCTCCCGTCAGGAGAGAGCCGCTCGCGCTCGAAGACCAGCCGGCCGGTCAGGGCGTCAGTGCAGGTGACAAGGCCGCCGTCCTGCACCACGTAGAGGCGTCCGCCCGCGAGGAGAGGCGAGGCCACTTTCGCAATCCCGCTCTTATGCCGCCACGCCGTCAGGGAGGCATCGAGCGCTCCGGTGGCCGTCCCGGGGTCTTTGAGGGCAAAGAGGCCGAAGTCACCGCCGCGAATCCATTCGCCCGCCTGTTTCATTTCGTCCGGTG
>DATAIE010000790.1:0-7188 GCA_036262875.1 Verrucomicrobiales bacterium | reverse complement strand
CTCGAGACGCCGGTTCCCGCTCGCGGTTCCAAACCGAAGGCGGCCATTTCCATCTGCTGTATCAGCCAGGCTTACTTCACCAGTCATATGAAGGCTCTGAAGGCCACCCCTTTGCTGCTGACGACTCAACTCATGTATCCCGCCGGGCAGATCATTCACGAAGGTGTCAACGGCTGGCTGGAGGGGAAGGACGGAAAGGCCTGCGTGCAGTTGGCCGCCGCTGCTTACGCGAAGAATCAAAAGATCAGTGTGAAAGCGGCCGCCGGGGTTTTCTGCACAGGCTCTTCAGAGAAGGCGGAAAAGTAAGGCGCGCCGGGAGCGATTGCCTGTTAGGGATGATTTCCTCCAATGGGTATTATCGTTATGGAGGTTTCGCGGGCCGTTGATGCGGAGCATGAAAGTAAATCGTGTGACGTTCCGGTTTCGTTGCCTTCTGTTCATTTTAATCACGCAGCAAGAATTCGGGCCATGGCCCGCGTTTTGCTTCGCTCACACGCTCCTCTCAAAATTCTACATGAAACGCCGTGCATTGTATCATTTCCTGCCTCTCCGCTTCGCCCTTCTTCTTGCCGCTCTGGTGGCGGCATGGCCGTTGAGGGTTCAGGCGCAGGTTTACACCGGTCCAGGAGGAGGGACCTTTTCCAATCCGGTTTTTTGGAATTTCGGCAACGGTCCCGCGCCCTCTTCCAGTTTGGCGGGAAGCCTTAATATTCTCGGATATGGCGCGGCGAACTATACGGCCGGGAATGATCTGAATCTCACTCTCCAGACGCTGCAGCTCTCGAACTTCTCCAACAGCAGCATCACGCTTTCCAGTTTGATCGGCGGCAACTATGCTTTCACCGGCGCGGGCGGCGTGCAGTTGCTCGGCAGCGGAGGAGTGACTCTCAGTTCACCGGTGGCGATTGGTTCGACGGCGACGGGACTTACTTTTTCCGGCGCGGGCCGGGGAAACCTGACGGTCTCAGGAGTCATTTCGTCCAACGGCCTCACTGCGGCTCCCGTTACGATCAACACCGGCAGCCAGCCGAATGCGGGAACCGTCACCCTCAGCGGTGCCAATACGTTCACTTCCTCCGGTGGCGTCGTGCTTGCGGGCGGCAATCTTTCTCTCACCAACAACCTCGCTCTCGGCGTTTTCGGTAACAGTATCAACACACTCACCGTTTCCGGCGGCAGCCTTCAGGGCACCTCCACTCTGGTGAATCCGGTGCAACTGAACGGCAACCTGACCATCACCGGCGGTGCGAACGCACTCACCTTCGGTGCTGCTGGCGGGCTCGGCATCGGAGGCCTCAGCGGGACGGGCGGCGTCAACATTCAACCCGCAGGCACGGCCCAGACGCAGATCTTCAACGTGGCCAATACCTATTCAGGCGCCACCACCATCGGTCAGGCTGGCTATGGCCTCACGGCCACGCCGGACAATCCGGGGGGACTGCGTTTGAACTCGGCCGCCGGTTCCATTGCCAACACGTCGGGGATTTTTATCAGTGACGGCGGGCTGTTTGAAATCAACAAAAGCGCCGGGGACTCGGTGAACAACGTGCGGGTGAACGCCGCTGCTCCCATCCAGGTAAAGGGAGGTTTCGTTCAAGTGATCGGCAGCACCGGCCTCACCACTCAGGCGTTCGGCACCCTGACCGGATCATCATCGACGACGCTCTTGGCGAATACGGGTACCGGGGCGTCCACCACAATCAGTTCGGCGAATCTCGTGCGCAGCGGGGCGGGAACCTTTGTTTTTGCAGGCACGAACCTGGGAGGCGCGGCGGCAGCGGCCGGGGCGAACAATGCGAACATTCTTCTGTCCCAAATCAACGGTGCGGCACCGGCGGCCGCCCTTTCGGGTGCGGGGGGCGCAGGCACGCCCGGAGTCTCCATTCTGCCCTGGGCAATCGGTGATGTTTCGAACGCCGGTACGAATTTTAACGCAGGTTCCGGCTTCGTCACGTATGGAGCCAACGGCGTCCGTGTTCTCGATACCACGACGGAATACAGCAACATCGCCGCCGCCGGAACCCTCGTGGCAGGCACCAATAACCGGATCGGTGGTGCCCCTGCGGCGCAGAATACCAACATCGCCCTTCAGTCGTTGTGGAACACGGGTGCCTTCGGTTTGACGGGCACCGGTGTAATCGATATCAGCACCGGTGCGCTGGCGGGCACGGGAAGTTTCAGCATCGCCAATCCGGTAACTTTCGGCGGCGGCACCGGTGAGGCGGTGATCACCAGTGTGGGAGCATTGGGCAGTGCAAATACCATCACCGCCAGCGGGCCGTTGACGGCCAGCACGCTCACCAAGACCGGTCAGGGCACACTGGTGCTCGGCAGCACCGCCAACAGTTTCACGAGCAATCGTATCACGGTGAATGCGGGCGTGCTCAGTATCGCAGCATTGAACAATCTCGGCATCGCCAACGCGGGCTCCTCCAGTATCGAACTGAACGGCCAGGCCTTTTCATCGCTCAAGGCAGGCCTGCTCTACACCGGCGCGGGCACCGAGACGATGAATATTCCCCTCAATCTGGCCTCCGGACACTCGCAGGTCCGGATGACCGGCGGCGGGAATCTGACGCTGGCGGGACTCATCTCCGGCGCCGGCGGACTGAACATCGATCCGGGCACGACCGCCAATTCCGTCATCACGCTGGGGAATGCCGCCAACACGTTCTCTGGAGGCGTGCGCCTCGGGAGCGGCACGGTGAATACTTTTCAGTTTGCCTCGGATGGAGCGCTCGGGGCACCGGGCGGGCCGCTGACGATCAATTCCAGCGGTATGACCGTGAAGCTCCAGGGCAACTGGAATACCGCGCGGAACATCGCCTTGGAAGGGGCTCTCGGCGGCGGGACCGTTGTGGGCTTCGATACGGCGGGCTTTAACAGCAACTGGAGCGGTCCGGTCGTGGGCGGCGGAGCCATCATCCGGGCGGACTCGTCCGTGACCCCCGGCATCTGGAGTATTACGGGAGCGGGCAATCCCTACACCGGCACCATCACTCTGGGCACTTCGACCGTCGCTGGCGGGAAACTGGCATTGACGGGCGCGGGAGAACTCAGTTCGGCCTCTCTCATTGTCGGCGTCGCGGGAAATACCAATGCGTCATTCGACATCAGCGGAGCGTTCGGCTCTCGTCAGATTGCCTCGCTGGCCGGCATCGCGGGCACGAATGTCATCCTCGGTGCCAATGACCTCATCACTGGCAGCAGCAGCACGACCTACGCCGGCACCATTTCAGGGACTGGCAGGCTGATCAAAGCAGGCACCAACACCCTGACACTCTCGGGCACCAATACCCACGGCGGCACCGAAATCTGGGGAGGCGGCGTGTCCATCAGCAACGATGCCAATCTCGGGGTGGCTACGGGCACCCTGGCACTGCGCGGCGGCCAACTGGCCCTCAATACCAATTCCGTGACCCTGAACGCCTCGCGGAACGTCATTTTTGATTCCACTCCTGCGCGGCTGGCGGGGGACGCACCATCCAATAGTCTGGCTCTGGGGACTTTTGATCTCACGATTGCCGGAAATGTCAGCGGGGCAGGGGGCTTTGAAAAGGGAGGCAGCGGTTCGCTCATTTTCACCGGAACGAATACCGCTGGCTCATCCGTGGCGAATCCCAGCTCCGGCTTTTTTAAGGTCAACCAGGGTGCCATCGTCTTCAGTTCGGATGCCAATCTCGGACAACTGGCCTCCGGCAGTTTCCCCGGGACCAAGCTCGTGCTTCTTTCCCTTACCGGTGACAGCGTCGGAGGCACGCTTCGCCTCGCCAGTGGAGTCGGTTCCGTAGGGATTAACCGCTATATCGCCATTCAGAATGCGAACACCAACCGTGCCAGCATTGATGTGGGAACCGGTTCAGCGTTGACTTACAGCGGCACCCTCGTCGGCGCCACGTCCTCGCAGCAAGTCACCAAGATTGGCGCGGGCACGCTGGCCTTCGACGCGAATGCCTCTCTCTTCACGGGCACGCTTGCCGTGGGTAACGGCACTGCCGCTACCGGCAACGTCTCGATCACGTCCGGTGCCAATCTCACCCGGACGAATGTTCAGGTTTCCGCCGCATCCACCGCTACGCTGGATATGAGCGGCCTCACAAAGGAGTTTGGTAATCTGTCCCTCGCCGCCGGAACGACGCTGCAACTTGGCACCGGAGGCGTGCTTGCCACCGGCTGGAATAACGCCGCCGGTGCAATCGATGGAGTCATCACTTCCACCGGTGCCTCCAGCATCCTTCAGGCCGGCACGGGGAATTACACCTACACCGCTCCGCAAACATTCACCGGCTCCTACGCCTCTTTGTTCGCCGGAAATACGACGCTGAGCGGCAATGGAGCGTTCGGCACCCTCGCCGGCTTGACCATCGGAGCTGTCGGCAACAACACCAATCTCGGACCGGCGCTGAGTCTGGACAATTCCGGCACCAATCTCAACACCCGGCTCTCCCCCTCGCAGGACGTTTACTTCAACAACTCGAACCTGTCGTTCAGCGGGAATGCCGCCACCGTCACCACTCAGGTAGCCTCCAGCTACAATGCGGCGGGAGCCACGACAATTACGATGGCGGTCAATGGCGGGGCCTTGAACTTCCAGAATGCCGCGTCCGGATATACCCGTGTGGACCGAGGCACGACGCTGGTCCGGTCAAACCTTGCCACTCTCGGGTCAGGCCCGGCATCCAGTACGATTCCCAATCTGTCGTTCGGCAATTTGAATGCCGGCTCACTCGCCGGTCTGGCGGGCGGCACGGGAGTGCAAACGCCCATCCTTCCTTATATGGTGGCCAGCGATGCCGCCAGTGCCACGGCCACGGGGAATACCTTCGCGACGATCGGTGCCAACGGCATTGTCCCGCTCAGCACGTCGACTGGCTATTCCCCCACCTTTGTAGGCTCCACGACCAATGTTCTCAGCACCGCCTCCACCACCTTTAGTGGAGCCAGCGGTCTGGCCAATGCTCTGATCCTTGGAGGCACTGCGAATACCGTGAGGCTCGACAGCGCTGCGAGTGAGGCATTGATCGTCGACGCCGGCGCAATCGCCAATACGGTCAGTCAGGTGTATGCGGTGAATGCCGCTGGCAATGCCGGAACCCTTTTGGGCATTCAGACCGCCGAACTGCAAACCGGCAATGGAAACACGCGCGAACTGATCGTCCACAATCTGAACGCGGACCTTGCCATCGGTGCCAAAATTACAACGACGGGCGGCTTTACAAAATCGGGCGGATACACCGCCGCCGGCAGCACTCTTTATCTGACGAACGCCGCCAACACCTACACGGGTGGCACCGTTGTGAATGGCGGGACTCTCGCCATCGATACTCTTTCCGCCATCAATCCCGTGGCTGGCAATGGGCTGACCCTCTCCGGCGGTTATCTGAAATACCGGGGACCCAGTGTGACCTTCCCCGCGGGTACGCCGCTGCGCCTCGGCGGCGGATCGGCCACTAATGCCGGAGCGAGTGGCGGCTTTAATATCGTGTCGGGAACCACCCTGACGATTCCCGCGGGCGTGATGACCGGCTTCGGCGGTGTATCGAAAGACGGCACCGGCGTCCTGTATGCTCAGGGCGTTCAGACTTTCAGCGGGCCGGTCAATCTCCAGGCGGGAGCGTATGCCGTGGACAATGCCGGAGGCTTTGGCACCAACTCCCGGGTGCTCTTCGACAGCAATTCGAGTTCCGCCATCGGCGCGACCGTTCAGTTCCGTGCGAATAATCTGACGATCAATAAGGACTTCTCCATCATTTCGAGCAACGCTGCGAGCGGCGCCGGATTCGATACGATGGGTAATAACGTCACCCTCACCGGTGCGATCTCCAGCCCGAACAATAACAGCAAGGGACTCTTCAAACTGGGAGACGGCAACCTGACACTGACGGGTGCCAGCAACTACACTGGCTCGACGCAGGTGTTCGGCGGCAATCTCATCCTGGCCGGTCCTAACGGCTCGGTATTGAATTCGGGTGCCGTTGCCTCTGCGAGTGCTTTCAACACCGCGAGCACCTTCCTCGCCAATGCGGGGGGCGGCATCGTCCTCGACAACCGGAATACCTCCGGCGGTAACAACAACAACCGTCTTCCCGATCCGTTTACCACGGTGATGACGGGCGGGGATTCGGCCACCCAAAGCGGCATTCGTTTGCAGGGCGGCACTTTCACCATCCGGGGTAATGAGTCTGCCCCGACGACTGAGACGACCAACCGGATGGACATCCTCTTTGGGACAGTCACTCTTGAAAATAATGGTCAGAATGTCTCCCTGACCACGGGCCGTGTGAGCCGGACTTCCAATGTTTCGGCGGCCCTGATTCGCGGCAACAATCTCGGGGCCACCCCCGGCAGCACCAGTTCGAACTGGTTTGCGCTGGACGAAGGCGCGCAGTCTACGCAGTCCGCCGGTGCCGGTGGCGCCATTGGCACTCCGTTCGTCAACATCATTCCCGGTTTCATGGGAGACAGCAGCGCTACCGGATCAGGCACCGACCTGGTGACCTGCGACTCTGCGGTGGGCTTCCGGAAACTGACCGGCAGTGAATACACCTCGACCTTCGGCGGCACTATCACCTCTCCGAATTTCGACGGTTCCCGCGCTCCCAATCTCGGTCTCGGGTCCGGTGTGACCACTGCACCTGCGTTCACAACGTGGGCGGCCGCTCTCAAACTCGGCTCCGGTGCCGTATTGAACGGAACCGGCACGCTGAATCTCAACCAGAGCACACTCCTGGCCACAGGCAATGCCACGGTGAACGTATCGAACCTGCAATCCATCGGCAATGGCGGCTACGACATCCTGACAGCCGGTGCCGGCACGAATCTGACCCTCAACAGTGCGTTGAACGGAGGCGGCATTGCGAAATACGGCGACGGAACTTTGACGTTTGGCGGAGCCTACAACGGGAACGGAAATGTTTCGATCGGACAGGGGAGCGTGGTCATGAGTGGTGCCGGCGCTTATCTGAATCCTTCCGTCCAGCTAAATGTGGTGCGCGGAGCCACCTTTGACCTGGGCGGTGTCGATCGTCTGCTCCCGGCACCCAACTTTTTGGGAGCTTTGGGAACCAATGGACTGGGAGTGGTCCAGGACGGTGCGATCAATCTGGGGGCCAATACCTATTCAATCAATTCGAATGCCAGCACTGTTTACACCGGGAGCATGATGGGCACGGGAGGCTTCCGCAAACT
>DATAIE010000789.1:0-7599 GCA_036262875.1 Verrucomicrobiales bacterium | reverse complement strand
CCCGGGTACTCCCCTTTTCCGCCTTTTACCGCCAGCGGTTTTCGGCGGCGGGGATCAGCGCCTCCGATATCCGGAGCCTGGAGGACCTGGTAAAAATTCCTTTCACTTCCAAAAAGGATCTCCTGAACACACCGGAGAGTCCGCAGCGCATCCGGGACTTCGTGCTCATCCCGGACGAGCACCTGCTGAAACGTCAGGCGGGCACCATCCTGGGAGCTCTTCGCCACGGGCCCTCGGGTCAAAAAGCGAGACTGGAACGCGAGTTTCGCCCGCTGCTCATGACCAGCACCACGGGGCGCTCCAGCGATCCGGTGCCCTTTCTCTTCACGGCGCATGACCTCGATATCCTGACGGAATCGGGCAGACGCATTATGGAGGTGGGCGATTCTGCGGCGGCAAACCGCCATGTGAATCTGTTTCCCTTCGCTCCGCACCTTGCCTTCTGGCAAACTCACTACGCCGGCATCGGGCATGGCACCTTTTGCCTGAGCACGGGCGGCGGCAAGGTAATGGGGACGGACGGAAACGTGGCGCTCATCGAACGCATCTCTCCTGAAGTCATCATCGGGATGCCGACATTTATTTACCATGTCCTCACGCAGGCGGTGGCTCAGGACCGGCACTGGCCACAGATTCGCAAGATCGTGCTGGGAGGCGAGAAAGTGCCCCCGGGACTGCGGCGGAAGTTCCGCGGATTGTGTGCCGAACTTGGCGCGGGACGCGTGGACGTGCTGGCATGCTATGGATTCACCGAGGGCAAGATGGCGTGGATGGAATGTCCGCCTCCGGCGGGGATGGAAACATCCGGTTACCATGTCTCTCCAGATTTTGGGATCATCGAAATCATCGACCCGGAAACGTTGAAGCCCGTCCCGGACGGGCGCCCAGGCGAGATCGTGTTTACCGCCCTGGACAGCCGGGGAACGGTGGTGCTGCGCTACCGCACGGGCGACCGGATCGATGGCGGGCTCACCCACGAGGCATGTCCTCATTGCGGCAGGACCTGCCCGCGGCTGACGGGAAATATCTCCCGCGTCTCGGAAGTCCGGTCAGTGGACACCGCGAAGCTCAAGGGCACGCTCGTGGACTTCAATGCTCTGGAGCACGCGCTGGACGATCTTGAGAGCATCGGTTCCTGGCAGATCGAGCTGTGCAAAGTCAATGACGACCCCTTCGAGTGCGACGCGGTGATCATTCACGCCGTGACCGAGCGCGCAGACCGGACGGACCTCGAACGGGAGATTATGGAGCGGGTTTACCAGGCGGCGGAAATTCACCCGAACAGGGTCGAATGGCACAGTGAGGCCGAAATGAGGGAACTGCAGGGGGTGGGGCGCGTGCTGAAGGAGGAGAAGATCGTAGATCACCGTCCAAAACCGGGCCTCGAACCTGCATCCGGCAGGATTTCCCCCTCCACCACTCCCAGCGTAAAATGAAGTCCATGGTGGTCATCGACGGGGTGCGCACCCCGTTTTGCCGCTCCGGTACCTCGCTGGCTTCGATGTCAGCAGCGGACCTCGGGCATCATGTGGTGACGGCGCTTCTGGCCCGCACCGGCATCGATCCGGAGACCGTGGACCACACGATCTTCGGATGCGTGTGTCAGCCGGCGGAGACAGCGAATATCGCGAGGGTGATCGCCCTGCGGGCCGGCATCCCGGAAAGTGTGCCGGCGGTGACGGTGCAAAGAAACTGCGCCTCCGGACTGGAGGCGGTAACATCCGCCTGTGAAAAGGCCGCCGCCGGAGGAGGCGAAATCTTCATCGCGGGAGGAACGGAAAGCATGTCGAATGTGCCGCTTCAGTTTCCCCGCTCCGCAGCGGAGAAGTTTGTCCGGCTCTCGAAGGCCCGCAGCTTCCTGCAGCGCCTCAAGGCGTTTTCGGGTTTTCGTCCGCGGGACTTCAAGCCCGTCTCCGCTCTGCTGCTCGGGCTCACGGATTCCGTGGCGGGCATGAACATGGGAGAAACGGCGGAGTTGCTGGCGCGGGAATTCGGCATCCCGCGCGTGGATCAGGACCGGTTTGCGATGGAGTCTCATCTCCGCGCCGCCGCCGCAAAAGACCGGCTGGCAGAGGAAATCGCGCCGGTTTTCCTCGAAAAAGGCGTGGTGAATACCGACAACGGAATCCGCCCGGACAGTTCCGAAGAGGCACTCGCCCGGCTGAAGCCCGCCTTTGACAAGGCCAACGGCTCGGTGACGCCGGGGAATTCCTCCCAGATTTCCGACGGTGCGGCGGCACTGCTGATCATGAGTGAAGACCGGGCAGCGCACCTGGGATTGAAACCGCTTGGCCGCATCCTTCACTGGGCATGGGCCGGCTGCGATCCCAAACGGATGGGGCTGGGTCCTGTGGCGGCCATCACGGCAGCGGGAATGGATCCCGCGGAAGCAGACATCGTCGAAATCAATGAAGCCTTTGCGGTTCAGGTTCTCGCAGTCCTCGAAAAGCTGGGCCACAAAATTCCGCGCGACCGCCTCAATGTAAACGGAGGCGCCATCGCGCTCGGTCATCCGGTGGGAGCGTCGGGTGCCCGTCTCGTTCTCACGGCGCTCAAGGAACTCAACCGCCGCGGCGGTCGCCGCGCGCTGGTCTCTCTCTGCATCGGAGGAGGCCAGGGCGGCGCGCTGTGGCTGGAAAGAATGTGATTTATGAATGCAACCCTTCCCCTGCCCGCCCCGCCCGCCGCAGATACTCTGCCCTCCGCGCCGGAATCCGTCTTTCGCCGGGAAATGGACGCGAACGGCGTCTGCCATCTCATTTTCGATCAGCCGGGTTCGTCTGCGAACGTCTTCAGCATGGCGGCACTGAATCAGTTGTGGAATGAAATCGAGGCCTTGAGCGCCATGCCGGACTTGCGCGGGCTGATCATTCGAAGCGCGAAGCCTGACATCTTTTGCGCCGGCGCAGATGTCCAGGCATTCCGCACGCTTTCCGAAGACTCACTCCGGGAGTTCATTCTCCTGGGTCAGCGCGTGTTCAGAGCCCTCGCGGAACTGCCCGTGCGGAAAGTGGCGGCCATTCACGGCGCCTGCGTGGGAGGAGGATGCGAACTCGCCCTCGCCTGCGACGTCCGGGTCGCCACAGATGCGTCCTCTACAAAAATCGGCCTCCCGGAAACGAACCTTGGCATTCTGCCAGGGTGGGGGGGATGCACACGGTTGCCGCGCCTCATCGGATTGCCGGCGGCTCTGAGTGTCATCCTGCCCGGTGCGATTCACCCCGCACGGAAGGCGAAGAAAATTGGATTGGTGGATATCGTGGTGCCCCGGGAGCATCTGCTGCGCGCTTCGCTGCGCATGGTGGATGCTCCCCTGCCTCCGCGGTCGAAGCACCGGATGGTGAACAATGCTCTCTCAGCACACTTCATCGCCCAAAAAGCACGGAGGGACCTGACAAAAAAGACCGGAGGGCATTATCCCGCTCCTTATGTTGCACTGAACACGGTGGTGAAAAATCTCCACTGCGGGCTGGATGAAGCCCTCGCCCGGGAACGGGACGGGATTCTCGAACTCGCCGCCTCTCCCCGGACCCGGCATCTCATGAATGTATTCATGCACCGCGAAAAAGTGCGGCGGACCACTTCCCGCGAGGGCGGAAAATCCATTCAAAATGTGGCGGTGATCGGAGCGGGCGTAATGGGCTCGGGTATCGCTCAATGGATTGCCGCGAAGGGCTGCCGCGTTCTTTTGCAGGACGTCAGCGATGCCGCGCTGGCCAAAGGCATGGAGCGGGTCCGGAAGCTGATATCAGACGGCGCAAAGCGGGGCCACTTCCGTGAAAACGAAGCGCGGGCGGTCCTCGACCGCATCACCCCGTGCCACAACGTGCCTCTTCACCGGATGGATCTGGTGATCGAAGCCGCTGTCGAAGAGCCGGAAATCAAACGCCAGTTGTTCGAAAAACTGGCGGCCTCTGTCCACCCGGACACCATCCTCGCCACGAACACCTCCGCGCTGTGCGTGGGGGACATGCTGAAGTCGCCCAGGATGCTGGGGATGCATTTCTTCAACCCGGTGCACCGGATGCCGCTGGTGGAAATCGTGAAGCCTGAGGGGGCCGATCCGGCAGTGGTGAAAGAACTGGCGGACTTCGCCCGGCGCATGGGCAAGCTGCCGGTCATCGTGGCCGACCGGCCCGGCTTCGTGGTGAACCGCATCCTGATGCCCTATCTGATGCTCGCCGGCGAACTGGTGGCCGACGGCATGCCCGCCTCCGAACTGGATGCCGCGATGAAGGAGTTTGGCATGCCGATGGGTCCCCTGCGGTTGCTGGATGAAGTGGGCCTGGACGTGGCGCTGCACGTGGGCCGGACGCTCTCCGCCGCTTATCCCGACCGGATGTCCGTGCCGCCGCTGCTGGCGGAGATGGTGGCCGCCGGAAAACTCGGAAAGAAGAGCGGCGA
This sequence comes from Verrucomicrobiales bacterium, assembly GCA_036262875.1. Taxonomy (GTDB): domain Bacteria; phylum Verrucomicrobiota; class Verrucomicrobiia; order Verrucomicrobiales; family V1-33; genus V1-33. Next base: position 3,195 of record DATAIE010000789.1, on the reverse strand, counting down.
AGGATTCTATCGCTATTCCAAAGGAGGCCCCGATCCCGCAGAGCATTACCGGCCTGACGAAAAGTGGCGCTCTGCCGCGCTGCGGTCCGCAGAGAGACTCGCGAGGGTGATGAGCACGGAGGCCGTGCGGTGTCTCAATGACAGGGTCGCGGAATCCGCGGAGGACATCGATTTCGCCATGATCGCCGGGACGGGATATCCCGCGTTTCGGGGAGGTCCCCTCACCTATGCCGGAGCTCTCGCCACCGGGGAGCACTAACTATTTTAGACTTACACCATTCAACCCGCATCAACGCCATGAAAACCAGTCAGGAACCTGCCAGCGTCATCGACACCTCAAAGATGTCCGAGGGCCAGCGTGCCGCCCTGGAAACCACCGAGGCCGCGCGCGAACACGTCCAGAGCGAGAGCTTCGCGGCCTCGCTTTTTATGGGACGGCCGGACTTCCCGCAACTGCTCCCCTTCCCTGAGCAGTCTGTGGAGGACGAGGACCAGGGAGATGCCTTCATCGAACGGCTGAGCGGGTTTCTCACCTCGCATGCCGATCCGGATGCCATCGACCGCGAAGGAGAGATCCCGGACGATGTGATGACGGGACTTGCCGGCCTCGGAGCATTCGGGATCAAGATTCCCGCTGTCTACGGAGGCCTGGGGCTCTCGCAGACGAACTATGCGAGGGCGGCCATGTGGCTGGGGGGCTTCTGCGGAAACCTGACGGCGCTGCTGTCCGCCCACCAGTCCATCGGCGTGCCGCAACCGCTGCTGCTGTTTGGCACTGAAGAGCAAAAGAAAAAGTGGCTCCCGCGGTGCGCGAAGGGAGAGATCAGCGCTTTTGCCCTGACCGAAACGGAGGTCGGCTCCGACCCTGCACGGATGCGCACCATGGCGGTGCCCTCGGCGGACGGGAAGAGCTTCGTCATCAACGGCGAGAAGCTGTGGTGCACGAACGGAACGAAAGCGGGAGTGATCGTCGTGATGGCACGGACGCCCGCGCCCGAGGGTTCGAAACCCGGAAGGACGCCCATCACCGCCTTCGTCGTGGAAATGGATACACCTGGAGTGGAGGTGGTGCGCCGCTGCCGTTTCATGGGGCTGCGGGCACTGTACAATGGAGTGGTGCGCTTCAAGGATGTGGTCGTGCCGCGCGAAAACATCCTCTTTGGCGAAGGCAAGGGACTGCGGGTGGCCCTCACGACACTCAACACCGGCCGCCTCACGCTGCCCGCCGCCTGTGCCGGGGCCATGCAGCGCTGTCTGGAATGGGCGCGCGACTGGGCCGCGAAGCGCGAACAGTGGGGCGCGCCGATCATCAAGCACGCGGCCATTGCCGAAAAGCTCGCGCGGATGGAGGCGCGGGCGTTTGCCCTGGAGAGCATGGTGCGGCACGTATGCGCGCTGGTGGACCGTGACAAGCATGCGGACATCCGCCTCGAGGCCGCCGTGGCTAAGCTGTGGGGCACGGAGCGGGCGTGGGAAACGATCAACGACACAATGCAAATCCGGGGCGGGCGCGGTTATGAAACGGCCGAGAGTCTCATCGCCCGCGGTGAGCCGGGAGTGCCGGTGGAGCGCTTCCTGCGCGACGCGCGGATCAACACAATCTTCGAAGGCTCCAGCGAGATCATGCGCCTGTTCATCTCCCGCGAAGCACTGGACCCGCACCTCCAAAAAGGCGGCGCGGTGCTGAACAGCAAGCTGCCTCTCCGCACCCGAATCGGCGCGGCGTTTAAGGCGATGAAGTTCTATGCAGGCTGGCTGCCGCGCCGGATGTTCCCGTTCGTGAGCACCCCCGCGGGCCTGACCCATTTTCGCAGTGAGGCGCGCAAAGTGGTGACACTGAGCCGGAGACTCGCGCGGCGCATTTTCCGGAAGATGCTGCGCCACGGCCCCAAACTGGAGCGTGAACAACTCGTGCTGGGACACCTCGCGGATGCAGGAGCCGAGCTGTACGTGGCGTCCGCCGTCATCGCGCGCGCGGAATCGATACTGGCTCAGGCCAAAGACGAGGGTGAAAAGAAGAGAATCCTGACGCTGGCCCGCTACGCCTGCCGTCTGAGTTTTGATGCCTGCATCGACCATCTCCGGGACAGCGGCAGCCGCACAGAAAAGATGGCGCGAAAGGTGAGCGGACTCAAGAAAGAGGGATAACCTGCCGCCCGTACGAACGGCGGACAGGATGTCCGCGGTCCATTTTCCTCCCGCTGCGGAGGAATGCGATGGCTCCCGTTATTGACCGCAGCCGCTTCCGGAGGTATCCTGTCCTCACGCAGGTGGCAAAAAAACCTGTGGCGCATGCCAGCGGGTGGCATATCTAAACGGCTCCTATGATTCCCGACATTTCACTCGGTATTGTTTTTTCCTTCTTGTTCTTCGGCCTCGGCATTGTGGCCTTCGTTTACCTTGCCAAGGGGAAGAACTGACCCCGCGCCGGTCCGATCCTGGAGGGGCGGGAAAGAGCCCGTACCGTTCACATGTCCCGCAGCCGACTGACATTCAGCCCGGAGGAAGCCCGTGAGGTGCTCTGGGCCCGGTGTGTGGAGGAAGCTGACGCCACCGGAGCACTCGTGCCAGCCAGCGTGCGGGCGTCCGTCAGCGGTGCCGCCGCCGGTGTAGACGACCGGGAGTTTTTAGTGCGTCGCTCGGCGCTTCTGGCGGCGGAACTCCCCGCAACGCTGCAGCAGCCGGCATTGCCCCCGGCCTCATGGATCGACCGCCTGCCGTCCTGGACACCCTGGGCAATCGTGGGAGCTGCCTTTGTGCTGGGATGGGCAACGAATGAACTGGGACCGTCCCAGCGGATCAATATCCTGTCCTTTCCCCTGCTGGGGCTCATCATTTGGAATCTCACCGTGTGCGGAGCCAGCGTGTGGGCTGACTGGAAATCCCGGCGCAAGCCGCACACCGCAGTGGCGGCACCGCGCCGCACCTCCGGAGCGGATGCTCTCACGACGGCCCGTGCGGCTTTTGAGTCCACGGCCCTCGCATGGGAAAAACCCCGGCGGAATGCGCGGCTCAAATGGGTGTTCCACGCCGCGGCCATCGCCCTTGCGGCGGGCATCGTGGCCGGGATGTACGTCCGCGGGCTGGGCAAAAAATACACGGCCACCTGGGAAAGCACGTTTCTCAAAGCGCCGCAGGTAAAGGCCCTCACGGGAGCCGTGCTGGGCCCGGCATCATTTGTGACGGGAATCCCCG
>DATAIE010000788.1:0-2705 GCA_036262875.1 Verrucomicrobiales bacterium | reverse complement strand
GGCTCGGTAACCGGCGAAGCCTCTGCACGATAAAGCGTGACTTTTCCATTCGTGCTCAGATGGTCGCTTCCGTCCCACGGGCCGGCGAGCACCACCGATTCGGTGATGCCGTAGGTGGAACGGAACGAGTTGGCTCTTGTTGTGTCCGAAGGCGCAAACGGCACGACCACAATCACGCCGCCCGCCGCCACAGTCTCGGTGCCGAAGTTATAGTCCACATCCCCGCGCAGCCGCCAGTTAGCGAGGGAAACATCCGAGGCGGTGGGGTTGAGGATTTCCACGAATTCTAAATCCGTCAGCCCACCCGCAGGAGCGTGCTGGATTTCCTGGATGATCAGGGGACCCGTGCGCACCGCGGTATTGTCAGCACCCAGACCGGGACGCGGCACCGTGGCACTGGCTTCATCCAGCAATGTACGCGTCAGCATGGGCACCACGGGTCCCGTGCCGTTAGGCAGACGGCCCCACGACTCGTCGGGACGTGCGGCCCCGAATTTCACATGATCCGCAAACCGGAGCACACCTCCCGTGTTCGAGAGGAGCCATGCATCGTCCCCGTGCTGTCCGTCGAAGGCAAATTCGTTAGGCCCGATGGCACCCGGCGCGGGATTCCATGCGCCGTTGGGATTGAAGCTGGTCTCAGTGAGAACGAGATAGCCGCCCGCCGGGATGACGGTGCCGGCTGGAATGGCGAACTTCTGATATTCGGTCACGGTGTCGATATTGCCGGCATCGCTGAGATACCAGCCGCCCACATCCACAGCAGCGCCGCTGTTGTTCCGCAATTCGATGGCGTCCACGCGGGGGGCACTTGAATTGGAAAGGACTTCGTTGATGACAACGCGCGTATCCGGCCCGGCACTGGCGGTGCCAGGCGTCCCATTCACCTCCGGAGAGGAACGCCAGTTGGCAGCGAGGTTATAGTCGGTGGTGGCGTAGGCCGCCCCGGTGTATTCGAGCGTCGACCCATGGCCATCCGCGCGGTCCGGCCAGCCATTGCCGTCGCTGTAGGTGAAGGAGGCCACCGGAGAACCATCGCGGGCCATGAGACGCACTTCCTCTCCACCGTCGCTCAAAGAGCCGGTCACCCACTCTCCCGCGATCTTTGCATTCTGTGAAGTGCCATAGCGGGCCTGGAAGGCAGTCCGGTTACGCACCAGCAGGGCGGTGCCTCCGGGAGCGATAGAAAGAGGAGCCAGACGCAGCTCTTTGTCGAAAGGATAGCCCGCAGGGAAAACCATCTCGAACGTATTCATCGTGCCCGCGCCCACGTTCTTAAGTTCGATCCACTCGTAATCCTCGGCCACTGTGCCGGGTGCCGCGGCCACTTCCGCCGGGGTGGGAGCCGCGGGGTGATAGTTGATTTCGGAAACCGCAATGCTCGCAGCACTGGCAAACGTTTCATTCACCAGATAGACGCGGGTGCGCGGGGCGCTCCACGAAATGGAGGAGGCTCCCGATGGGAACGGGGTGAAGGAACTCTGCCGGCGGGCTGTGAGCACGGTGGTGGCATTGATCGTGAGCGGCGCACTGTAGGTGCTTCCCGTACCGGGCGTGCCGCCGCCGAAGGGACGCGGATCCGTGCCGTCGAGCGTGTAGCGGATCGTGCCGGTGCCGCTCAGGGTCACCTGAGTGCCAGCCGCCACGGGACCACTGACGACACTGGCGGCGGGTGGTGCGGGCGCGGTACTGTCAATGTAGGCCGTCCGCTGACCGAGCCAGGTTTTCATCCGCGCAATCTCATTGGTGTAGTTTCCGTTGTGCGGGACATCAGCGGGCCACTTGGCGGCATCGCGCGCACCCGCGGCGCTGCCGATTTGCGCTCCCATCTGATCCGCCAGCGCATTGAGAACCGTCTGCTCGAACGGCTGTCCCGGCTCACGCAACTGCCACCAGCGGTCCACCCACTCCTGAACAAATTGCGGGTCTTTGAAAAGCCCGTTCCACCAGTCCCGGTTGAAGAAATAGTCGATGTTCGCCCAGCTTGCCGGGGAACTGTCCCGGTCGCCGGAAAACAGCGCGCGGTCAAAGTCCCAGATGGGTCCTGCCGCAATCTTGCCTCCCCGGTCCTTGAAATAGAAAGCGCTCAGACGCAGTGCATCGACGTTATAAGCCAGGGAGTTCAGCAGGTGGTGATCGATGAACGCGCGAACGTCGATGTAGTTACGGTAATTGCGCGTGGTAAAGTTCGCGGCGCGTTCGGTGAAAAGGGTGTTGTTCCACGGCAGAATCGCCGTGTTGCGAATGTAATCCTGCTGCTGCGTGGTATCAAAATCCGGGTCCGGCTCCACGAGCACCAGAGACTGACCACTTTCCTGGTTGGGCATCGTGCCCAGTCCCCAGGTGGCATTGCTGATCGTCCAGGCATACTCGCCTCCATCCGGACGGTCGATCTTGAAAATGTAGCCGCCGGTCAACGCGGTACCGGCATTGTCGCCCGGATTGATGCCGGCGATGTCGAGGCGGTCTTTGCCGGATTTGATTTTCTCCGTCAGCACATAGACCCCGGCGTAGTCTGAGTAGTCGAGTTTACCGCCGTTCTGATTGAAGAACATTTCGACGAAGACGGTACGCGGTGCCCACTGCCCGATGCGGCGGGAGATCTCAAAAATGTAGGCGTTATGGATGAAGGTGGTGTCGTACTGCGTCGGACCGCTGAGAATCCAGTCACTGTCGGAAGCAAGTCCCAGAATGGACACGTCCTT
>DATAIE010000787.1:0-2801 GCA_036262875.1 Verrucomicrobiales bacterium | reverse complement strand
CACCGGAGAAGGAGGCGGTCGCGGCACGGGTAAAGGCAACGGAGTCGGCTCCGGCATTGGCGACGGCTGGGGCCCTGGCAGCGGAAAGGGTTTTATCGCGCTTCCGGCGATCCTCCGGAGCCGCTGCTCCCCGCAGGAGCGCCTCACCAAAATGCGCGAAAACGGCGGCAACGAGCAATGCGAAGCCGCGGTGAAGAAGAGCCTCCAGTGGCTTCAGAAGAAGCAGAATCCGGATGGTTCGTGGGGAACCTCCAACAAAGGGGGAATGACGGGCCTCGCGCTGCTGGCCTATCTTGGCCACTGCGAAACCCCGGAATCGCCGCTCTATGGAGAAACGGTTCTCAAGGGCCTCACTTACCTGATGGAGCTGGCCCAGAAGAATAAGGCTCCGTTCGATGGGATTTACTCAGACAAGCCGTCGGTGATCAGCAGCACCTACGAGCATGGCATCGCCTGCTATGCGATGGGGGAAATGTATTCCTTTGCAAAGCTGGGCACGAAACCCATTCCCGGGTTGCGCGAGAGCTTCGAGCGCGGGACGGCCATCATCATTCAAAAGCAGCAGCCGGCGGGTTCGTGGGGCTATAAAGAAGGGATTGGATACGACCAGTACGGCCGCAATGACCTCTCGGTCACAGGCTGGCAGTACCAGGCGCTCAAGGCCGCCAAGCACACGGGCCTGAAAATCGCAGGGCTTCCGCAAGCGGTCAAGAACGTCGAGAAATACCTCGAAGGCACGCAGACCGGCGATGGCGGATTCGGGGGAACGGACCGCAACCAGCACTACAATCAGTGGAACCTTACCGGTGCTGCGGTGCTCGGCCTCCAGACGCTCGGTGTCGGAGACGCCGGGAAAATTCAAAAGGGGATCCGTTTCATGCTGGATGAACTTCAAAAAGAGCCCCTCAACTGGAACAGCGACTGTTACCTTTACGTGTGGTACTACAACACGCAGGCGCTCTTCCAGAAGGGCGGGGAACCGTGGAAAAAATGGAACGATCAATTCCAGAAGATCATCCTTGAAAACCAGAACGAGGACGGCAGCTACAAGGTCGAAGGCGTGGGCGAAATCGGCTCCGCCGGCACCAGTGCGGCGGGCGGTGACGCTGATATCTATCGCGTCTGTCTCTGCACGCTGATGCTGGAGGTTTATTACCGGTATCTCAAGGTGGGCGACCGCGGAAACAGCTCGGGAACGTCCAGCCTTCTGACCCCGAGGTAACAAGTGCCTGTATTGGCTGATCCGCCTTGCCTGGCGGCGGACACCGGCGAAAATTCCGTTCATTGAACGTGAATGCTCCGCTCCAGCCCGGCCCCGCAGCGGAAGCCGTGAAGAGAATCGCGGCGGCCCTCCGCTTCGACGACTGCCGCATCGCAGCAGTGACGGGTCCTGCCGTGCACGGGGACGCTTTCAGGCAATGGCTGGAAGCCGGCGAATACGGGGACATGACGTGGATGACGAAGTCACCCTCCCGGCGCACAGACCCGCGGGAAGTGCTGCCTGGCGTCCGGTCGGTCGTGACGGTGGCTCTGAACTATTATGGACCCTCTCCCGCCGGCCGCGCAGGTTCGGAGGGCTCGTGCGGGCGCATCGCCCGTTACGCCTGGGGCGATGATTATCACGCCGTCATGGACCCCAGGCTTCGCGACCTTGCCGTCGCCCTGGAGGAGATGGGTGGAGAACAAAGGCTCTATGTTGATACGGGGCCCGTTCTCGAGCGTGACTGGGCGAGCGCTGCCGGTCTCGGCTGGAACGGGAAGAGCACCGTGCAGATACACCCGAAGCTGGGCACCTGGACCTTTCTCGGTGAAATTCTCACGACGCTGGAGATCGCAGCGGACCCGCCGTCCCGTGATCACTGCGGCACCTGCACCCGCTGCATGGCCGCCTGTCCCACCGCGGCCATCACCGCTCCGCGTCATGTGGATGCCCGGCGTTGCATCTCCTATCTGACGATCGAGCATAAAGGTTCGATCCCTCAGGAATTCCGGCGCGCCATCGGGGACCGCATCTATGGCTGCGATGAATGCCTCGATGTTTGCCCGTGGAACCGTTTTGCCAAGGAGTCCCGGGAAACGGCTTTCGCCGCGCGCCCCTTCGTTGCGGGCTGGACTCTCCGGGAGTTCCTCACCCTGACGGATACTGCCTTTCGCGAACTCTTTCGCACTTCCCCGATCAAGCGTATCAAACGCCCCGCCTTTCTCCGCAATGTGTGCATCGCGCTTGGAAACACCGGCAATGCCGGTGACCTGCCCGCGTTGGAAGCGGCCTCACGCGACCCTGATCCTCTCATTTCCGAACACGCCCTCTGGGCCATCGCTGAAATTCGAAAACGGAACACTGAAACTCCAGGCGAATGACGAATCGCCCTCGTCGCCATTCGTCATTCTGATTTCGGACTTTTCAATCCTCCCCCTCTTCCAGTTTCGACTCCAGCCCCCCGAATTGACTCCAGGTGTAGGCTCTGCCGTCTGTCAGGCACCGCTGCATCCAGTGGAAGAGCTCCTGAAACTCCGCGTTGTCCGTCCGCACCTGCTGAATGAGCCGCCAGTCCAGCAGCTTTGGGCGTGCTGAGGTCAGGCGCTGGCGGTGAATCCGCTGCTGCAGCGCCTCAAATTCCCGCGGTGTCATTTCGGGGATTTCATAGCTGGGGCGGAATTCGTCCAGCACATCCAGCGCAATACCGTAGGTCACGATCCCGAGTCCGTATTCCGTGCCCAACTGACGCAGTTCCTCCACCAGTTGTTCGTCCTCCACGGGCGTAGCGATGACGAGTTCTCCCGTGTGACCCCACCGGGCG
>DATAIE010000786.1:0-4554 GCA_036262875.1 Verrucomicrobiales bacterium | reverse complement strand
ATGAGGGCATGTTCTGGGTGGCTGGACGAACCGGAGCCGGAGCTCATGCCGTCCGGACATCACAGGGCTGCCGGTATCGGGGAATGCGGCTCTAGTAGAGGAATTACGACAACTTTGTCAACACTATTAAGAGTTTTGTAGGACTTGATTATTAAAGTAGAGGATTTTAGACAGAATTTATAGTATTTGCAATCAATCAGGAATCAATGGCTGTTTAGGGAAAGCAGAGGCAAATCTCAACAAATGAGGATGTCCGGTGGTCAAAATGGCAGGAAGAGCCGCTTCCAAATCCTGCAATGCCGCAAAAATAACCTTGCGCCGCAGCGCCGGACGAGACGACATCCTCCCTCCAGCACCCGCATCTTGCCCACCCCATTAAAACTCATGAAGCGCCTCTCTGTGTTCCCCGCCGCCCTCGCCTGCCTTTCCTTCGGTCTATCCGCGTGCAATGTGATGGATCAGGACAATCCCAAGCCCAGGAATCATGCGGCGGACCCAAAGGCGGTGGTTCCGCAGGATTTCCTGTTTTCCCGGTACCATCCGCTGAATGCCTGGCTGGACCAGGCGGTAAGGGTGCAGATCATGGACGTGCCTCTGATGGATGTTTTCAATCATCAGACGCTCCGCGGGCTGCAATATGTAGTGGTAAAGGCGCCCACCTCGAATCCTTTGATCAATATCGATAAACTGGCAATGACCCGCCGCCAGTTGCTCTGGGCGCTGGCGCACGATCACCAGCTTCACATGACCCCGGCTTTCGGGCCCGGCGGGGAGGTCACCTCCATCGAAATCCGCTCCCGGAGCGTGGATCTTCCGAACAAGTATTAACCGTTTATCCCCCATGGCCAGCGCCGCTGTCGTCAATTTTTCCCCTGAACCGGGCTCCGTCGAAATCCGCGAAAAAGAAAAGCCGTCCATTGGAGAGGAGGATGTGCTCCTCGAAGTCGCCGCCGTGGGAGTCTGCGGCAGCGATCTGCACCAGTGGACCTCCTCCCACAGTTGGCCAGTCAATTACCCGGTGGTGCTGGGGCATGAATTCAGCGGACGCATCGTCGAAACCGGCCGGACGGTACAGCGCTGGAAGGAGGGCGACCGCGTGGTGAGTGAGACAGCTGCGGTGATCAATCCTGACAGTCCCATGACCCGGCGGGGGCTCTACAATCTGGACACCTCCCGCAAGGGATTCGGCTACGGGGTGGACGGGGCCATGACGCGATATGTCCGTGTGCCCGCCCGGTGTCTGCACCACGTGCCGGACAGTCTCCCTCTGGAGCGCGCCTGTCTCACTGAGCCATGCAGCGTCGCGTGGAACTCCGTCATCAACAATACGCGCCTCATCCCGGGAGACCGCGTGATCGTCCTCGGACCAGGGACGATCGGCATTCTCTGCGCCGCCGTCGCCCGCATGGCGGGGGCGGAGGTGGCGATCGTGGGGCTGGAAGCGGACCGCCACCGGCTCAACATCGCCGCGCAGTACGGCTGTGAAGTGGTCGTCGGCGACGCCAAACCCTGGGCCCAAAAGCGCGACGGGCTGGGAGCGGACGTCATCATCGATGCGGCGGGAGTTTCCGCCACGCTCAAACTGGCGCTCGAACTCGTCCGGCCCGCCGGCTGGATTACCAAAGTGGGCTGGGGTCCGCAGCCCCTGAATTTCTCCCTCGATCCACTGGTGCAGAAGAACGTCACCCTTCAGGGGAGTTTCAGCCACAACTGGCCCGTATGGGAACGTGTCCTGGCCATGCTCGACAGCGGGGCCCTCAATATCGACCCGATCATCGGCGGCCAGTGGCCGCTCCAGCAGTGGCACGAAGCCTTTGAAAAAATGCACCGGGGGGAAGTGGTGAAGAGCGTACTGATTCCCAACTGAAACTTGATGATCGTCCGCACACCGGAGCCTCCCTACTACGCTGCCATCTTTTCCTCGCAGCGCACAGAGGGAGACCGCGGATACGGCGCGATGGCGGACCGGATGGTGGAACTGGCCTCCTCCCAGCCGGGCTTTCTCGGCGTGGAAAGCGTGCGGGGCGCGAACGGCTTTGGTATTACCGTGTCCTACTGGACAAGTGAAGCGGATATTGCCGCGTGGAAGGCGAACGCGGAACACCTGGTGGCGCAGGAGACGGGGCGGAAGACATGGTACGGAGACTATCAGGTGCGTGTGGCGAAAGTGGAGCGGCAGTACGGAATGTCTGTCGAACCACCGCATCCCTAACGAAGCTGGAGCCTCATTCGCGGGACCGGTGCTTAAGACGGGAAATGCCGGCCCTGGCGGCATCAGCACGGGCCGTATCGGTGCCATCCGCCGCAAGCACCTCAAGAGCCGGCAGCGCCTCCGGACTGTCGAGCGTGGAGAGGATGCGGAAAATGGAATCGCGCTGGCCGGAGTTTTGATTGGATTCCTGGGCGAGGTCGGCGAGCGCTTCGACGCCGGCGCGGTCGGCCAGCCGGCGGATGGCGTCGCCGGCTTCGGCCATGAGCGGGGTGGAGTCGACTTCCGAAAGCAACGTCGCCAGAAAGGGAACCGCCGCGGGCCGGCTAAGAGCGCGAAACGCGGTGGCGATGGCCTGCCGCGGGGCACCGTCGGGAGCTTTGGCGGCCTGCGTGCAGAGTTCCTGAATGGCGTCATCCGTGCCGATGCGGGCAAGGGCATCCGAAAGCACGCCGCGCCCGGTGTTCGTCTCCGCCGTGGCGAGAGCGCTGCTGATATCATTGATCGCCTCCGTCCCGCGTGAAGCGAGCAGCGCAGCCCATTTCGGAAGATCGGCATGGACTCTGCCCTCCGGCCATGCGGCCAGTTGCATCGCAATGTCCGCCGTGCTCATGCCCGAAGCCTCCGCAAGGTTGACGGGCGGCACGAAGGCCTTTTTCGGAGCCGCCGCCGTCAAAGGCGGCCTGGTCCCGGAAGCGGATTTTGAATCCGCCACCTCCGGAACCGCAGGTGCAGCGGACTCCCGCGGCGGACGCAGAGCAAAGAACAGCGCCGCTCCTGTGAGGAGAGCGGCGCTGAGAATCAATACCCTGCGGCGTGTGAGAACCGCAGTCATCGGTCAATTACCAATGGCCCCGGCTGGACTGGCGGGATCCCCTTCCCCTCCGTTCCCGGGATTGGGCGGAGCGACGATCACGCCCGTGACCTTGAAGGTGTAGGGATTCTCGTCAGCGTCATTGCTGGAAATGCGGGCATTGAAGTCCGCAGGACCGGCGGTGAAACCCATCATCTCCAGTACATATCCGGCGCTCTTGCCCGGGGCGATCGTTCCCGGCCCGCTCACCACACGCACGAGGGCATTCGGAGGCAGGAACAGCAGCGCATTGTTGGCCGTGGCTTCCGCCGGAAGGATGCTGAAGCCGGTAATGCGCAGTTCACCGGTGCCGCTGTTGGTAACGGCGATTTCACGGCGGACGGGTGAACCCACGACCACGTCGCCAAACTCCAGTTTGCCGCCAATCGGCAGATCCGCGCCACCGGCGCTCACGCTGATTTCCGCCGGTGCCGGAGGTGTGCCGCTGCTCGCGCCTTTCAGTTTCAACAGCCACGGACTTTCGTCAGGATCGTTGGACTCGATGCTGAGACCAACCTGCTGAGTGCCCGAGGCCGGAGCCATGTAAACCAGACGGAGCACGGCGGACCCGCCGGGCGGGACGACATTGTTAGGCGGCAGCAGCGCCCGGAACGGCAGCGCCCCCACGGGCGGGAGCAGAGCTCCGTCGGCACCGGGGACATTGACGGCTCCGCCGGCGGCAGTGGCGGCGCTGAAACTGATGCGGCCCAGTTTCAGTTCACCCGCGCCGCTGTTGAGGATGCGGATTTCCTTCGTCACGGAACTGCCCGGAACGGCCACTCCGAAATCGACGAGAGCATTCATCGCGAGATCCGCATCACCCAGTTTAAGACCGATATCCGGCACCGCCGCGGGGTCTGTGCCGCCCTGACCGGTGAGCTTGAGCCGGTAGGGATTTTCGTCTTTGTCGTTATTCGTGACGATGAGCATGGCCTCATACTTGCCTGCGGTCACGGGTTGAAAAACCACGGAGAGAGCCTTGCTGGCACCCGGTGCCACCGAAGAGAACGGCTCGCCTGCGAGACGGAACGGAATATTCAAAAGATTGCCCCGGAGAGCCGTCAGAAAACCGGCGCGCACATTCAGTGTGGCGGTGCCCTTGTTGGAAATGGTGATCGTTTTCTTCACGGGCACGGTGAGAGGCGTGCGGCCAAAATCGACCGCGGCCCCCATCGGCAGATCTGCATTGTCGAGCGAGACGGCAATCTCCGGCTCCTTCGGAGGCACCGGATCCCCTTCCGCGGAGGCTTTGAGCAGAATCGAAAACGGGTTCTCGTCAGCGTCGTTGTTTTGAATCACGAGCATCGCTTCAAAGGCTCCCGCCGTAGTGGCGGGAAAGATCACCCGGCAGGAGGTCGAGGCGCCCGGCAGAACGATGCGGGGCTCCGCACCCTCCACGCGGAAGGGCAGCGGCGGCGGCGGGAAGATCGCAATGACCGGGCCGGAGGCCACCACCGAGATGCCTGTTAGATTCAACTGGCCGTCTCCGGTA
>DATAIE010000785.1:0-2856 GCA_036262875.1 Verrucomicrobiales bacterium | reverse complement strand
ATCCGCCCCGCTGACCTGCAGCACCTGGGTGCCGAATCCCAATTCCCCGAGAACTCCGGTCATCGGATCTTCGGTCAGTCTCTTGTTGTGAGCGTCAATCGTGCCCTGATTACCTGCGATGAAGTCGGAACGAACGATGCGCCCTTCAGTAACAGTCAGTTTTCCCAGCGTCCCGTCTTCGTATTTCATGGGAAAATGGCCTTCCGCGCCGGTGGGAACGAAATAAACCTCGCCGGCCGGGAGATTGGCGATATCCGGCTGGAGACCGCGGCAAAGACCGTGGCTCTTTTGGGCCTCCTGCCCGGAGAGAAGAAGGCGGGCGGTGAGCACTTCCCCGCTCTCGAGAGCGAAGTCGATCTCGATTTCATCCGCACGGTTCAGGGCGAGACGCAGCTTCTCGGCATCCCGGCTGACTTCATTGTAATCCACCGCGAGGCCACTGTTCAGGATGACTTCGTTGACGCCATGCAGGGTCGCGCCCCGGAAATTATACCGTTTGGCCATGGCGGTGAGGGGGGCCGTGGCGCTGTAGGTCGAGATGCAGAGGATAATGTCGTAGTCCGGGTAAATGTCGGTCTCGAGACTCAGGACGTTTCCGGCCAGATCGCGGCATTCGTCTTCCAGATCGAGGTTCGAGCCATAGGTCATCCGGTAGGCGAAGATGTCGCCCCCGGTAAGGCCGAGGACTTTCATGACGCCGTTGTGCAGCGACTGGTAGAAGTCCTCCCAGGCACGGCGCTGGATGGCCAGAGCGGGCTCGCGCAGAAAAGCGCTGTCCTTCATGAGGGACAGGTCCGGGAGGTCGATGAGAATGCAAATACGGCGGTTCTGGGTGGGCTCGAAGACGGTACGGAGGAGCCTTTCGAGGCTGAAAGAGGGGTATTTGCGTTCGGACGGAGGGACGGACAGGGCTTGGAGGGCTGCGCTCATGGTGTGGTGAGTGGCTGTGGAAGCACTACGAATGAAAATCGGCCCAGGACGCAGAAAAATGTCAGGAATTATCCGGGCCGTTCAAGCCGCCAGCACATCGAGAAGGTGCCGGATTTCATCCTCCACCTCCGAGGCATCGTTCACAGTGAGGAGGATTTCGTCGCGGAAGATGGTGCGGTAACGTTCCCTGAGGCGGTGCACGGCTGCCTTGGCGGCATTTTCGGAAATGCCCAGTTGGGCGGCGGCCCCGGCATAGGGGAGGGTGCCTTTCCCTTCGACCAAAAACACCTCCAGCACGGCAAAGCGCCCCGCCCTGCCGTCGGCGTCGCACTCGGCCCGGAGACGGGCAAGGACCCGCTCCAGGAGATCCTCCGCCCAGCGCTTCTCGTAAGTGAGCTCAGGGGTCAGGGCATCTGCCTGCTCAAGGCGGTAGCGCCCCTCGGCAGCGGTATCGTCGATGGAAAGGTGGGGCGCTCCCCCGCCCCGCTTTTGCGTGGTGGCGGCCCGATGCTCATTGATGAGGTAGTGTTTCATGGCCCCGATCAGGAAGGACCGGAAGCGGCCCTTGGCGGGATCGGCATTGCGCAGTCCGCGTTTTTCCAGAATGGAGGCAAAGAACCCCTGCGTAGCGTCGCGAGCCTGTTCGGGATCGAGGCCCTGCCGGCGGGCAAAGGCATACAGCGGATACCAGCACGCTTCGCAAAGCCCGCTCATGGCCCTCATGGCCTGAACATCGCTGAGGGTCCTGGCGGCCCGAACGACAACGCTCCACTGGGTGCTCAGGAAATCGCAATTTCCCTGCGGCCAGTCCGGCGACGCGTGGTTGGAAGGCAATGCCATCAGTCAAAAGCGGGCGGCGGTATGCTCGCGGATGACAAAGGACGTGTCCAGGCCGGGTTCTATTCACGCTTCCGGGGAGAGCGGGCGATAAGGTAGAATGCCACGCCGACAGCGAGGATGCCCATTCCCCAGTGGGTATCATGGGAATTTTCCCGGAGGATGAAGGCGAGCGTACACCCCACCATGATGAGAAAGAGGATGGTGGTGTACGGATACCCCCAGGCACGATAAGGCCGTGCCAAAAGCGGTTGGCGGACGCGAAGATGGATGACACCCCAGACCGTGAGGAGCAGCATGGCCTGGAGAAGAAAGCCGGTGCGCCGCATGATGGCACCCACGTCATCCGAAAAGACCAGCACCAGCGCAATCACACTCTGGAGCAGAACCGCCACCCAGGGGACGCCTCCGCGATTTGTCCGGGCGAGAATTCCGAGGAAAGGATAGTCCACCCCCATCTGCTGAGTGACGCGCGGGCCGGCCCACGTCATGGCGCTAACGGCAGAGGCCAGTCCCGCGGCGATCAACCCGGCCATGAGCGGAACTCCGAATCCTCTGAAAGTGTGCCGTGCCGTCTCATAGGCAAGCCCGTCCCCGGCGAGAGCAAGGTTTCCCATGGGGACTGCGTAGAGCATGGCGGCATTCACCCCGAGATAAATCACCGTCACAATCGTGGTGCCAATCAACAGTGCACGCGGCACGTTCTTCCCGGGGTTGTCCATCTCGCCGGCGATATAACACGCCGCATTCCATCCGCTGTACGTGTAGAGCACGTAGATGAGGCTGACGTAAAAAGCGGTGCCGCCAATGAGGGCTCCATCGCCCGGCTGCGGAAGAAAATGCACCGGCTGGCCGGCGGGGAGGATGAACCCGCAGGTGGCGAGAATGATGAGCAGCAGGATCTTTGACCCGGTGGCAATCCACTGGAATTTTCCGGAAAAGATTACCGAAACGAGATGCGCCCCGGTAACGAGGATGATGAGTCCGGCGGCAGCGAGGCGCTCGAAGATTTCCGGCCCTCCTCCGGCCAAATCATTGACCTGGCGTCCAAACACCAGTGCCGCCGCCGCCACGGGAGCCGGAAACGCC
>DATAIE010000784.1:0-9949 GCA_036262875.1 Verrucomicrobiales bacterium | reverse complement strand
CCGGGGTAATGGTGATGGCGCGGGGCGGACAGATGAACTCGCAGAGCTGGCAGGCCACGCAACGTTCGCGGCCATGTTCATCGGTGACGAGCGCGGGGGCCCCGCGGTAGTGCTCGGGCAGGTTTTCGTCCCATTTCTCTTCGGGATACTGCATCGTGACCTTGGTCTTGCCCCGCATGAGGCGGATGAGGTGGCCCAGCGTGATCTTCATCCCCTTCAAAATGGAGGGGAAATAGAGCTTTTCGGCGAGCGTGAGCTTGGGGCGTTGGACGGTGTAGGCCATGCGATGAGGGCTGTGACGCCCGGCTTGTGAAACTTTTCACAAAATAGCGTCCGGCGGGCCGATGCAAGGACCTTTGCGGAGAAAATCCGTCCGGCGTCCAGCATCCGTATTTTCCCGTAATTTTTCTCGGAAAACTGAACGTTCGGTGTAATGTCGGCGTCCCTAGATTCCAATCTACTATGAAACCGGTCGATTCCTTCCTGAATTCCGTGCGTCTTCGAATGAACAAAAACCGGGCCTGCCGTGCGCTGTTGTGGGCTATCGTAGTAGGAGGAGGGCTGTTGCTGGTGGTGGCTTCGATTTACGTTTGGAATGACTATGGAGTGCCCCGGTACTGGTATGCCGTTGCGGCAGGGGCTTCTGTAGTGGGCGGAATTGTCGGCGCTCTCTTGAGACGCGCCACCGTTTCCGAGGCATCGGAGTTTGCCGACGGATTTTTTGGGCTGAAGGATACGATCGTGTCCCGGCGGCGGTTTGAGAGCGAGCACAAAGAGGGCGGCTACTATGATCTTCAGGCGGCAGCCACCGCGGAGGCCGTTCGCCCGCTGGATGCGGCCAAAGTTCCCTTTGAGTGGCCGCAGAAGCTGGGCACCGCCGCATGCGTGCTCACTATGGCCTGCGCGCTGACGGCGTTCAAGTCCACCGATCCTAAAATACTGGAAGAGATCGAACGCGGAAAGAAAACGGAAGCCCAGATGGAGGACGTTAAGAAGGCCTTTGAGGAACTGATCAACGATCTCGAGAAGAGTGCCGACAACGAGGAAAAGAAGGAGCTGAATCCGGAAGAGTTGAAAAAATACGTCAAAGACCTGGAGTCGACCAAGGACCTCGCGGAGGCGATGCGCCAGTTGGCCAATCTGGAGCGGAAGATCGACAAGGCTGCGGCGGCGCTCGACCAAAAGCGTGATGAGCAGTTGATGAAGAAGGTGGGGGAGGAACTTGAGAAAGAGGAGGACCCGAAGGCCCGCGAACTCGCGAAGAAACTCAAGAACGAGCAGTTCAAGGACGCCGCCAAGGATCTTGAGAAGATGAAACCCGAGGACATGGAGAACAAGAAGCTCTCGGAAAAGCGGAAGGAGGCGGCGAAATTGAAGGCCGCCGCCAAGCGGATGGCGGCGGCTGCCCGCGCTCAAAAGAGCAGCCAGTCCAAGAACAGCAAGGACGGTAAGCAGAGCGACGAAAAATCCGCGATGGCCAAAATGAGCAAGGGCCAGGAGCAGGATGAACTGAGCGAGGAACTCGAAAAGCTCGAGATGGAGGCTGACGAATACGATGCCGCCATGGAGGACATGGAAAATATGGAGAAGCTCGGGAAGATCGATCCGTCGAAGCTGGGCAAATGTGAAAAATGCGAAGGCGAGCTCAAAGGCCGTCTCGACAAACTCGGGAAAAACCTCGCGAAGATGGGCATGAAACGCGATGCCAAGCTCAAGCTGCTCGGCATGGGCAAAATGGCCGGACAGTGCCAGGGCATGCTTCAGGGGATGTGCCAGTCTCCGTTCGCCCGGCCCGGTGGCCTCAAGCCCGGGAACGGCACGCTGGAAAACAGCCGCGATGCGAAGGATGAACTCAAGGACAACGGGCAAACCACCCAGTTGAAAGGCCAGAAAGGAACCGGCCCCAGCATCACCAAAGTCGAAGCTGCCGATGAGGGCACTGGCATCAGCCATCGCAAGGGAGAGGCCAAAGAACGCGCCTTCCAAAAGCAGTTTGAGTCCTTTGTGCAGCGCGAAGACGTGCCGGAGGATGTGAAGGACGGCGTGAAACAGTATTTCGAAGCCCTCCACGCCGCCGAACCGGCAAAGGCCGCGCCCGCTCCGGCCCCGGCTGAAGGAGCGAAGTGACGGTCCGGCGGCTGTCTCTCCAAGTCCCGCCCCCATGGATCGCCCCGTTACGAGAAGATCGGCAATCGTGGCCGGTACTGGAGCGATTCTTGCCGCTTCGTTTGCAAGAGCGGTGGAGAAGTCGGCTGCACCATCCGGTCCTTCCGAAACGTCAGAGGACCCGGCAGTCGAAGAGTTGAACAAGGCGGAGCGCGCATATCAAAAAGCGCTGGAAGCCGCAAAAGCCGGGCATCGTAAATCAATCGCGCGCATGCTTGCTCTCGCTGACCGGGTGGAGGGATGCCTGCTCGATTTTGACGTGTCAGCCGAGGGCGATTGGAAAGAAATGCGGACGGACAGCAAAGAATGGTTTGTGATCGCGGCTGCTCAGGCGAAAACAAAAATCCTGAAGAGTATTGTGTTAAAGCCTGAGCAGGTGGCCGGCGTCGTGAAAGCAATGTCGGCGACCTTACGATCTGAGGACGCAGGCGAAGGGGCGCTGTGCCATTTTCCCATTCACGGGCTCAGGTTTTTTAAAGGAGAGGTGCTTCTCTACTACACTTCGCTGTGCTGGCTTTGCGGGAACTATTTTGTCGTTTACCCTGACTACACTGGCATCGGATACTGGCATGGTCTCGGCGACGGTGGCCGGGATCTCGAAAAATTGATGAAGACCGCTCTCCCTGTTCCGGATGAGGAGATGAAACGGTTTTCCAAAATGTATCCTCACGCGCCGAAGGCCAAATAACAGTTTTTTCCGTTCTATTTCCATCTTAGCCTCTTCCCATGACACCCGAACAATCTGCTCACCACTTCCAGGAAACCTTCGAAAAGATCCGCGGCGAAATCAGCAAGTTCATCGTCGGCCAGTATGATATCGTCGAGAACGTTTTGATTTCCATCATCTGCGGCGGTCACGTTTTACTGGAGGGCGTCCCTGGCCTCGGCAAGACCGCCCTGGTCAACACGATCGCGAAGGCACTGCATCTGAAATTCCAGCGCATTCAGTTCACACCGGACCTCCTCCCCGCGGACGTCGTGGGCACCCAAATCCTAGTCGACAAAGGTGGCCAGAAGGTATTCGACTTCCAGCCGGGCCCTGTGTTCTGCAACGTGCTGCTCGCAGACGAAATCAACCGCGCCACTCCCAAAACGCAGTCTGCGCTTCTGGAGACGATGCAGGAAAAAACCGTCACCGTGGCCAATACCACTCACCGGCTTGCCCAGCCTTTTTTCGTGCTCGCCACGCAAAACCCCATCGAAAACGAAGGCACCTACCCGCTTCCGGAAGCCCAACTCGACCGGTTCTTCTTCAAGCTTTTTGTGGAGGTGCCGAGCCACGATGACTTCGTGGAAATTCTGAATCGCACCACCGGGAACAAGCCGCCCGAAATTTCCGCAGTCGCCACCGGCGAAGATATTATTCAGATGGGGGCTACCCTGCGCGATGTGCCCATCGCCCGGGAGATCCAGGACTACCTCGTGAAAGTGGTGCGCAATACTCATCCCACGGAGCCCACCTCTCCGCTGGCCGTCAAAAACTACATCCGCCACGGGAGCAGCCCTCGTGGTGCTCAGACCATCCTCACTGCCGCCCGCGCCCGCGCCCTCCTCAAAGGCCGCTTCCACGTGAGCAAAGACGACGTGAACGCCGTCGCCGTCGCCGCTCTCCGCCACCGGATGATCCTCTCGTTTGAAGGCGAGGCCGAAGGCGTGCGGACCGAAGCGATCATCAACGACATCATTGAGAAGATGTCCTTCGCGGGGTATGCGGTCGCCTGACGGCGAAATGACGAAATCCGAAGGCCGAAACCCGAAGGAATGACGAATGAGCGAATGTCTGGCAGAGGAACCCTGGGAACAGGATCGCGGCGTTCTCAGGGAGGAGGAGCCGGTCAGGACTTATGATTTGGAGGAGCGTTCAGCAAAGTTTGGAGAAGCGGTTATACGACTTCTGAAAGCGATTGTGCAAAATGCTCTTACCAATCGAATCATCTCTCAACTGGTTGGCTGTGCGACAAGTATTGGGGCGAACTATTGTGAAGCGGATGATGGTCTCTCGCCGAAGGATTTTCGAAAGTTCATCGGCATTTGCCGCAAAGAATCGAGAGAATGTAAACACTTCCTCCGCATGCTCGCCACCGCCGTGCCTGAGCGCGCTCCCGAATGCCGCTCACTCTACCGCGAAGCCCGCGAACTAAACCTCATCTTCTCCTCCATCTGGCGCCGCGCCGCACCCGATAAATAACCTCCCGCTTCGCTCATTCAGCCTTCGTCATTCCTTCGGATTTCTGGTTTCTGATTTCGTCATTCCCTCCCATGCTCACAGACCCTGCCTTCATCCGCAAACTCGACGGCCTCTATCTTCTGGCCCGCAAGGTCCTTGGCGGCTCTTTGCAGTCAGACCGCAAGTCTACGAAAAAAGGCGCGGGCATTACCTTTGCGGACTATGCCGAGTACCACCTCGGCGATGACTTCCGCTCCATCGACTGGCGGGTCTATGCGCGTTTCGAGCAACTCGTGGTGAAGCTTTTTGAAATCGATGAAGACGCCACGGTTTACATCCTCATGGATGGCAGCCACTCGATGAAATCGAAATTCCTTTTCGGACGGCAGCTCGGTGCTGCGCTGGGTTACATCGCGCTCCACATGCTCGACCAGCTTTGTGTCTATGGGCTGGCGGACAAACTCAATCCGGTCCTCGACCGCTGCCGGGGGCGCGGGAAGGTGCTGCCGTTTCTCCGCTCCATAGATGAGGCGCAGACCTTTGGCGTGGACACGAATTTCACGGCCTGCGCGCGCGAGTTCATGGCCCGGCACCGCCGAAAGGGCATTGTGATCGTCATTTCGGACTTCCTGTTTCCGGCGGGTTTTGAGGATGGGCTGAAACTGCTGCAGTACAACAAACACGATGTCTTTTGTATGCAGGTGCAGGATGACAACGATACTAAATGCGACTGGAAGGGAGACGTAGAGCTTTCCTGCGTGGAAACCGGCCAGCGCCAGCGAGTCACTATCACTCCACGCGAGGCCCGGCTCTACGAGCAGACGGTCGCCGAGTGGAATGCGGGCCTTAAGAAATCCTGCGCCCGCCGCGGCATCGGTCTTGCCAGCACCACCCCCGCCATTCCCTTTGAACAAGTCATCCAGGATATCCTCCGCAGAGGAGGCCTCGTGGCCTGACCGGATATTACCATGCGACTGATTGCTTCATCGGTGATTGTTCTTGCTGCCGCGTGGATGTGGCAGACGACGGTCGCTTTGAATCTGATGCCTTCGGCACGGAATGACTTCATGATTTTGTTTAGTGCCGCGCTTTCCCTGACGACACTTATCTGTGGCCTTAAGGGCTTTTTGATGCGGGACCCGGCGCCCTCGAAAGAAAAATCCTCCCCTTCGTTTACTGCTCCCCACCGGCCCGCACCTTTGCCCCCGCAGTCCGTTGCCAGCTTTACAGGGTCTGATCCTTCATGAAATTTCTCGCCCCGCTCTTTTTCTGGTCGTTCCTGAGCCTTATCCCGCTCGTCGCGGTGTATTTCCTGAAAGTGCGTCCGCGCCGCAAGGACACCACTGCCTACTTTTTGTGGAGGCGTGTTTTCACCGAGAAAAAGGCGGCCTCTCTGTTCAATCGCCTGCGGGATCTGCTCTCGCTGATTCTCCTCGCCCTCGTCTTCGGTTCGGTATGTTTGGCACTCACCCGTCCGGAACTTCAGGATGACGAGCGGAAGGACCTGCTTCTTCTGCTCGATAATTCCGCCTCTATGGGGGCCGGCGCAGGCTCGCAGCAGCGCATGAATCTGGCGATGAATGCCGCCCGTGATCTCATCAAGGGGATGGACACCAGTCAGCGGGCGTCGGTGGCCACCGTCTCCAGCGAGGTGCACTTTCTGTCGCATCTCACTGATGATCCCCGGCAACTCCTCGATGCCGTCGATTCCATCAAGCCCTCGGTGCTGAACTTCAATCGGGACGCCGTCGCCGCGCTCCGTGCCGGTGACTCTGCGGACTGGATGAAGGGCCACCGTCTCATCCTCATCACGGATGGATGCTTCGGGCCGACGGGTCCACCGGAGGGCGTGGAGGTTTTCAAAGTGGGAGAGCCTCTTGAAAACGCCGGCATCGTCAGTGCCGATGCGCAGTTCCTGCCCGGGCCTAACAATCCGCTCGGTGTCTATGTTCAATTCGCCTCATCGTACAAAAATCCGGTCAATGCGACCCTGACGCTCAAGCCGGAAGGTCCCGGCGCTCACAAGCTCGTCGATGTCACGATTGCCCCCGGCCTGAATCCCGGTGAAATGTTCACCGTTCAGGACGGCACTCCGGGCAAGTGGACCGCATCGATCAACCTCAATGACGGGTTTCCCGGAGACAACAGCGTGAGTCTTGTGGCTCAAAAGCAAAAGCCCGTGCGCGTGAATGTGGACGCGGCGGACAAGTTCTTCTTCGACACGGCTGTCGAGTCTTTCTCGGGAGGGGGCAATGGGTTCCTGTTCCTCACCTCTGAGAGTCCGCAGGTGGTCATCGCGAGGAATAAAGTGCCGGACGCGCCGCTGAGCCTCATTTTCCAGCCGCAGGGCACCTCCGTCTGGTGGAAGAGCGTGGGTGAGCCGCTGGAAACCGCGGTGCCGCGCGTTCGCGTGCCGGATCATCCGGTGCTGCGCCATATCGACGCCGCCGGTATGAACTTCGCCGGTGCGCGAAAGATCATTCCCGCAGACGGCGCGCTGGTGCTCGTGGAGTCCGACCAGTCCGTGCCTTTGCTCTATGTGGCGAATGCCGGCGGACGCACTGCTGTGGTCGTCAATATGGACCCGGTGGATGCCGAGTTTTTCTACAGCGCATGGTTTCCCGTCCTCGTCTACGGGGCTGCCACCCACCTTGCAGGCCGCGAGGAATCACTGGCCTCCACCTATACCCCGGGTGCCACCATTCCCCTGCCTGGTGCGATGGAAGGGCAAACCACCAAAATCATCGGGCCTGACGATAAACTCATTTCGGCCACCGGCAGGAAATTCGGCCCGCTCGAACAACCGGGCTTCTATCAGCTCCGCAACGACTCGGGAGAATGGCTCGCCGCCGTCAATCTCCTGTCTCCTGGTGAGAGTCTGCTCGACAATTCCCCGACGAAGACCACCCTCGGCCCCATCGCGAAAGGGCTGCCGCCTTATTTGCTGCTGACCATCATCGCCATCATCGTGCTCATCCTGGAGTCCATCCTCTACCACCGGCGAAAGGTTGGTTAGGAAGCTGGCGCGGTGGGAACCTTTAGCTGCCCTCCTGGGAGGCGGACAGTTGTTCGATCGATAAAGCGGGACGGTCCAGCAGGCCGGGCGCAAGCCGGTCGACCACCTCCCGCATTCGTCCGTCGCGCATCGCATACGCGAATGACTCGATGGGAATCCAGCGTTTGGCCGACATCCAAAACTGCTGTTCCGGACTGTAGGCCGGTGTTCCTTCGTAGGTGAATCCGCTGATGCGCGCGAGCCGGCGGGCCCCTTTTCCACCCAGCGGGGTCCGGGTGACAAATCCTTCTCTGCGCTTTCCGGGCCAATAGTGATCGATGTTCTCCCAGGGAACAGCCATGGTGAAACCCAGTTGCCGGAGGAGCACCCCCTGGGGCGAGATTTCCAGCCGGATATAGCGCAGGATCAGATGCCAGAGGATGATTCCCGCTGCCGTCGCGGCGCAGAGAATGATGCCGGGGAGGCGTTCCTCCGGAAAAACAGACAGGACCAGTCCTGTAATGAAGACCGGACCCAGAGTAAACCACGGCAAAGCCTGCCGCAGCGGACTGATGTGATAACAGACTGAGTCGCCGGTTGTGCCGTTCATAACAAGATACCGTAGACGCCGGAGGAAAGTAATCAATGTGTGAGGTCCGGTTCGTTGCGCCCTCCCTTGCGTTCTGGTCAGGCAACCGGCACACTCGCGGCTTCCATGCTGACTCGATCCCTCCTGCTGTCGCTTCTCGTTCTTCCCCTTGCCGGATGCCGGGTCGCCGCGCCTGGCTTTCGCATGAAGGAGGTTGGCGTCGCGGTTCCCGGCTCATGGGCGGTGACCCGGGAAGGGAAGGCTGGTGTGGACATGGACTGGGTGGGGCGCATGGGCAGCCCGCGGCTGTCTTCTCTCGTCAGAGAGGCCGTGGCGCACAATCCGGACCTGAAAATTGCCGCTGCCCGGGTGGATCAGGCCCGCTCTCTCATCAAGACTGCCGGTGCCCCGCTGCAGCCGAAGCTCGATTTTGAAATGCTGGGCAACAAAACGCAGCAGAACTTCATCGGCCTGCCCATTCCAGGCACGAACGGCGTATTGAAGCAGACGAACGAATCCTACGTGTCCAATTTTAAGGGCGAATGGGAACTCGATATCTGGGGCCGGTATCGCGCCGGCAAGTCCGCCGCCATCGCCGCCTATCAAGGGGCGGCGCAGGACGAGCGCGCGGCGCAGGCAGCCATCGCGGCGCAGGTCGCCCGGGCGTGGTTTGCGCTCATCGAAGCCAGCGAACAGGTGGACCTGGCGGGAGAGGCGATGAAAGCCTATCAGGACACGCAGGAGTCCTTGGAGCAGCGTTTCCGCACCGGCCAGGCCGGCGATCAGGGCGGCCTTGGAGCTCAGTTGCGTTTGGCCCGCAGCGATATCGAATCCGCCAGGTCGGTGCTCGAACAGCGTCGCGAAGCCCAGGGGCAGGCGGCGCGCGCTCTGGAAATACTGCTGGGCCGCTACCCGCAGGGAGACCGTCACAAGAGTGACCGTCTGCCTGCCCTGACGTCACCGCCTCCGGCCGGTCTCCCTTCCGAACTCCTCCAGCGCAGACCCGATGTCCTCGCGGCTGAGCGGCGTTTTGCCGCCCAGGGAATGCGCCAGAAGGAAGCACGCCGGGCGGTCTTCCCCAGCCTTACGCTCACGGGTTCTCTTGGCACCAGCACTTCCGCTTTGAGTAAAATTCTGACCAGCGATTTTGGCGTGTGGAGTTTCGGGGCCAAAGTATTCGAACCCATCCTCACCGGCGGTCTCGTGCCGGCGGAGGTGCAAAAGCGCAAGGCGGAGGAATCGGAAGCGCTCGCCACACTTCAGAAGACAGTTCTCAAAGCCTTCAGTGAAGTGGAAAACGCGCTTGAAGCGGAGCAACTGCTGCGCCGCCGCGAGGAGTCACTGGTGGAGGCCACCCGGCTGGCGATGGAGGCGGACAGCGAAGCCCGTGCTGATTTTCGCCGGGGGCTCGGAGACATCCTCACTGTCCTCACCACCCAGCAGCGCGCCATCCAGGCAAGAAGTTCCCTCGCTGCGGTGAGACGCCTGAGACTGGATAACCGCGTATCCCTTCATTTGGCGCTGGGCGGCGATTTCAGGCTCCGCTGAGGCGCGTGAAAATTACAAGCAACTCCACCGTCATGAATGTGCGCCGCCTCTCACTCGTTGTTAGCTTCATGATGACGCTGTCGTCGCCTGGTCAGGGCGGGAAGGACGCCAAAACGCCGGCAGGTAATTCAGGAGGAGACGCCTATGCGCAGATGGACGTGCTGACCCGCGCGATGGAGATCATCCGGCAGAATTACGTGGACGAAGACAAGGTGAGTTATGAACGGCTGGTCACGGCGGCGTTGCGGGGGATGCTCCAGGAACTCGATCCTCACTGCCAGTATATCGCTCCGGAACTGAACAATCACCTACAGCAGCCAGGGGACGGCTCGGCTGAAGGCGCGGGCTTTACCCTCGCACCGCGGGGTGGCGGCCTTACAGTTGTGACGGTCCGGGAGGATGGTCCCGCGGCCCGCGCGGGTTTGATGCCCGGCGACCAGGTTTTGAAAATCGAAGACGCTCACGCCGCCGTGCTCGATTTCCT
>DATAIE010000783.1:0-2719 GCA_036262875.1 Verrucomicrobiales bacterium | reverse complement strand
ATCCAGCACGGCGAGGTGGACTTCCGCGATGAACGCCGCGACCACACGCATGGCCGCATCTGGCGCATCACGGAAAAAGGCCGCCCCTTGTGTCCCAAAGTAAACTACACAAAACTAAGTGTGGAGGAACTGGTGAATCTCCTGAAGGAGCCGGAGCAGTGGGTGCGCCTGGAGGCGAAGCAGGAGCTGAAACGGCGGAAGCCGGCGAATCTCATCGAGGTGCTGAAGGCCGCGGTGGAGAAGTCGGACGATCCGCATCTCCGCATTGAGGCGCTGTGGGCGGCGGAGACGGCGGGCTCAGGCGATGCCTCCTTCCTGCTGAACAAGAGCGTCACGAATTCTCCCCAGGCCCTCTCCGCCTATGTCCGCCTGGCGAGGCAAAAGATGGTGGAAGACGGCGCGAAGGCTGTGCTGGGCGATGATGTCACGCGGAAGGCCTTTGGCGAACTGGCGCTGCACGACAGCGCCCGCGTGCGTCTGGAAGCCGTGAATATGTTCCGCGCCGCCGGTACCGGCTGGGCCGTGGAGCAGGCGTGCATGGTGCTGGACAAGCCCATGGATGAGAACATCGACTTCGCCCTGTGGCTCACCTGCCGCGAACTGGCCGATACCTGGCTGCCGGAATTTCAGAAAGGCACCATCACCTTTGGCGGCAATGTGGCGCACATCGCTTTTGCGCTGAAGGCTGCGGACAAGCCGGAAGCCGTGGGCTCTCTGCTCACCATGGTGCGGGAGGGGAAAGTCACGGGGGATCGTGTAAAGGATGTCATCGGTCTCGTGGGATCGCTCGGGAAGAAGGAGGACCTCAACAAGCTGCTCGCTATGGCCGCCGCGGGCCCCGCGCAGGCTGCCGTCATCTTCGATGCTCTCGCCACCGCCGCGCAGCAGCGGAATGTGAAACCGGACGGCGGCGCGGATCAGGTGATCGCGGTTCTCAAAGGCACGGACAACGCCGCCAAAGCTGCCGCCGCGAAGCTCGCGGGTGCGTGGAAACTGGAGGGAGCTCGCGGAACACTGCAGGAAATCGCCCTCAATCCGGGGCCCGGACTGCAACGCCCGGTGCTTGAGGGACTGACAGCTCTTGGTGGAAAAGAAAGCCTGGGGTTCTTCAACCACCTGCTGCATGAGCGCATGCGCTATGTGACGGACTACCATGCGGAAATCGTGGCGGCGTATGCCGCGCTGAATCTCCAGTCCGCCGTGGCGGATGCGGTGAATACTCTTTCCGATCGTGTGGCCGGGGAGAAGGATCAGACCCTGGCCACCGCGGCCGCCACGCGCATTTTTGAAGTATATCTCAGCCGCAAGGACGGCCCGGGCATTCTCGCCGCCGCGCTGAAGGATGTGAAAATTCCGGCGGCGGTCGCGTCCCTCGGCATGCAAAAAGCCAGCGCCGTGGGCGGCAATACGAAGGGATTGATCGACGCCCTCACCGTTTCCGGCGGACTCCAGCCCGTGATGGCGATGACGCCGGAGCAGATCACGCAAATGATGGCCGACGTGAAAGCGAACGGCAGTCCCGTGCGCGGGGAGATGATTTACCGCCGCCAGGCACTGCTGTGTCAGACCTGCCACGCCATCAGCGCGGTGGGCGGCATCGTGGGTCCGGATTTGGTTAGCATCGGGGCGAGCGCGCCGGTGGATTACATTATCGAGAGCCTGCTGGAGCCGTCGAAGAAGATCAAAGAAGGCTACGCCACGCTCATGGTGAGCACGAAGGACGGCGGCGTGCACAGCGGATTCCTCGTGCGCGAGGACGCGCGCGAAGTGCTGCTGCGCGATGCCACCGGCAAGACGGAATCCATTCCCGCCGCCACTGTGGCGAAGAAGGAAAACATCCCCGTTTCCCTTATGCCCATGGGCCTCACCGGCATGCTGCGCCGCGATGAATTCGTGGACCTCGTGCGCTTCCTGTCGGAACTCGGCAAGGAGGGCGGGTATAAGATTCAGGAGGACGGCACCCTGCGCCGCTGGCGCACCGCCCAGCCCGTGCCCGACATGTGGCGCTGGATGAACCTGCAGGGCAATCGCGGCTTTGCCCAGGCGTATGATGAACTCACCTGGCTGCCGCTCTACAGCCACGTGGACGGCACCGTGCCCGGCGACGAAGCCACGCTCATCAAGGTGGGCTCTAACGAATGGCGCGCCATCGCCGCCGAAGTGGACGTGAGCGCCGCCGGAAAGATCGGCCTGCGTCTGAACGACCCCGCCGGCATCCAGATCTTCGTGGGTGGAAAGGAAATCCCCGCCGCCGCCGAAATGCAGGCCGATGTCCCCGCCGGAAAAGTGCGCGTGACCCTCCTGTTCGATACCACCGTGCGGAAGACCCCAGTGAAAGTGCAGGTCTACGACGTGCCCGGCTCCCCCGCCCACGCCAAGGCCACCGGCGGGATTTGAGCGGTTTAGAGCGGTTTAAATGAAACTGTAGCCGAAATATCCTGAGGCCAGTCGCGTAGCGACGCATGACGGTAGCCGTGGACTTCAGTCCACGGTGGAAGGCCATGCGAACGGGTGTGTCGCGCAGCGACACCGGATGACAGTGGACGGTTTCCCCCTCAGGAGGCCCCTGCCACCGGCCTCCTCCGTCGCTGCGCGACGGGTCACCGGGGTTTGTTTCGCTTCACCGTGGAGTCCACGGCTACCCTCCGTGGTCGCTGCGCGACCAAAGCCCCTTCCAAACGGCTACACTTTAATTTAAATCGATCTAAATTGAATGGGA
>DATAIE010000782.1:0-2424 GCA_036262875.1 Verrucomicrobiales bacterium | reverse complement strand
ATATTCGCCGGTGCTGTAGCACTTCCCCCGAGTGGAATGCATGAGCAGGGCGGAATATTCCGCGACGTGCAGCGGACCGTCTTTTGCCTCATTGATGAAGGCGTCGTGGATGATGAGCAGCCCGCCGGACGGGAGCGCTGCGCGAGAGCAGGCCAGCAGTTGCTGAACTTCAGGCACGTCCCAATCGTGAAGGACATTAGAAAAGAGATGGGCATCGCAGTCGTCCGGGAGTCCCTTGAACATGTCGCCGGCAATCACCTCCACGCGATCAGCGCAGCCGCGCTCCGCCACCAGAGTGCGGGCGATGCGATCCACGGGAGCCTGATCATAGACCACCGCCTTGAGGTCGGGATGCACGGCGCACAGGGCACACGCATAGACACCCGACCCTCCGCCAATATCGAGCACCCGCCGCACCTCCGAGAGGTCCAGCGCCGCCGCCAGCGCGGGGCCGAGATAGTTTCCCCGGCAATCCATGGCTGCGGTGAAACTGCGGGCAAAGGACTCCTCCTCCATCGCCTTGTGCCAGTCTCCGGCAGCTTTGTCGCCGGACCAGCCTGCGGGCTTTCCCGTCCGCAGCACCTCCACATAGTCCCGCGCGATGGGACGGTCGTGAAGCGATTTGAAATAGGGCCTGAGGTTCCACGGTGAACCTTCGCAAAGATGCTCGCGGGCTGTATTGGTCAGGTGCCAGAGCTTCCCGTCGCTGACGAGGAGCCCGTTGGCCGCACACAGCGTGAGCAGCACATCCGCCGGACGCTGAGCAAACTGAAAAGCCGCACACACTTCCGCCGGGGACATGCCGTCCGCCGCGAAGCGGGAAAAGAAATCGAATTCCACCGCGGCAGCCGTCAGCAAATCCACGGCATAGAGCCCGTCGCGGTATTGATAGAGGCGGACCGGATCGCTGACGGGCCGGGCGGTGAGAGAGGAATGGGTGGACACGATGGCCGCATTATAACGCCGCCGGTGCCGTGCAAGCTCATTCGAAATTTTGATCTGGCAGTTTCCACCGGCGGGGCATTAACTGAGGAAAGCCACCGCCCCCCGCTCATGGCCCTTATCTATCAGCAATGCCGCTCCTGCGGGGGCCATACCCCGGTGGATCCTGATGTGCCTGTGCAGGAGCAAAGCTGCACGCTCTGCGGACAGCGGTGCACAGAGGCCCCGGAGGAATGGGAGCGGCAGCCGGCGCTCTCCAGGGAACGCATCGAAGAACTCCGGGCCTCAGGACATCAACCGGAGGAAATGACGCTCCGGAACTGTCCGCACTGCCGGGCCATGACGCCCATCGCCACCGGACGGTCTCTCTTCAAGCAACGGTGCATCGAGTGCGGCCGGCTGATCGAAGAGGAACCGGGAAAAAGCAGACGCAGAAAGCGGAGCCGCTTCACTCCGGACGGCGTGCTCTCGGGGCGCTCGCGGGAACGGGTCTGGATGCCGATGCTGGGAGCGATGTTGATCGTGGTGATGGCCGTGGTTTTCTGGATGTGGACAAAGTCACGGCCGGAGCCGGGACATGCGGAACGGGAAGCCCCTCCGCCGCCGCTCCCGCGCATGGAGGTGAAGGAACTGGCCGAGAAGTTCATCGCAGCGCGCACTCCTGAGGAACTGCTCCCGCTGGTGCGGAATCCCGCCGCACACGAAGCCCCGCTCCGCGCATGGTGCGCGGCGAGGCCCGAGGGACTGCCGCTCGGCGGGGAGATACTGGGTTATACGAAGCCCCGCTTCGCGGTGAATGCGCAGGTGATGAACGTCACGATCCTTTTCAAAGACATCCCGCGCCTGAACGTGCTCACGGTGGAAACGCCGGAGGGCTGGCGTGTGGAGTGGCCGGCGTTTACCGGCATCGCCGACACCGGAGTGGAGGACTTTCTCAAGAACCGGCCGGACACTCCCGCCACAGTCCTCCTGAACGTGCGCCGCTCCGACTACTACAATCATGCCTATTCCGACGCCGCCCAATGGCAGGCCCTCAGAGTGAGCGACCGGCTCGATGAACATCCGTTCTATGCCTACGCCTCCCGCGGCAATGCGGCGGTCATGAAGGCGCTGGAGGTGCTGCCCGCAGGGGATGCTCCGGAGCGCGGTACCGCCACGTTCAAAGCGTCCCGCCGCATGGCGCTGCGACTCCACTTTGGCCATCCGGCAACGGAGGGTGCACCGCAGACGGAAGTCACTGCCGTCGTTGGCGATGGCTGGTATGTGCCCTGAAGCGGGACGGACTCAGCTTTCCAGGGCCCGCGCGATCGCGCGCAGATACTCGTAGCTGTAGATGCCGGTTTTGTGGCCGTCGCTGAAGGCAAAAGCCAGCGCATAGCCTCCCACGGTCTGCCAGCCGGTGACTTTCACTCCCGGGTAAGCCTTGCGGTCATCGCCGCCGTATTTTACTCCCAACAAATCGCGCTCGCCGGTCGTTTCTGC
>DATAIE010000781.1:0-5975 GCA_036262875.1 Verrucomicrobiales bacterium | reverse complement strand
GCGGAGGCCGGGAAACTCCGGGTGGCTGTCGCTCACACGACACGTCAGGCAAAACACGTTCGCAGGCTGCGCGACGCCATCGTGGAGGAGGGCCTCATCGGCGACCTCGTCGAAATGCGGGCGTTTGGGAAACAGGACGCCAGGGCCGGCGGCGAAGACCTGATGGTTCTGGGCTCGCATCTGATGGACCTCATGCGCCTGTTCGCCGGTGATCCCGCGTGGTGCTCCGCACGCGTTCTGGCCGGAGGCCGCGACATAACCAAAGCCGATGCCCGCCAGGTGAAAGACAATATCGGCCTGGTGGCGGGCAATGAGGTCTTCGCACACTACGCCTTTTCCGGCGGAGTGAATGCCACCTTCAACAGCAGCCAGCGGCTCCGGGAATCGACGGGGTTTTGGGGTCTCGAACTCACCGGCAGCAAAGGTGCTGCCCGCATCAACTGTGACCTGCCTCCCAACGCCTTCCTGCGCACGCTTTCAAAAGACGGCACTCAGTCATGGGCACCGTTCGATCCTGAAACAGTGAAGGTTCAGGACAAACACCCGCTCGATCCGGTGGCGGACTGGCTGGAGGCCGTCCGCGATAACCGGGAGCCCGTGTGCAGTTTGAAAAATGCCGCCTGCGCCGTGGAAATGGTATGCGCTGTCTACGCCTCGACTCTCTCAGGAAGCCGGGCGTCGTTCCCGCTCAGGGCCAGGCGGCATCCGCTGGAGTAAACTCAGCTTTTGCGGGCCGGATGCGCAGCGCAGCAGGCCCCGCCGCCGGAACAGCAGGCAGCGCCGGTTTTACAGCAGGCAGCGCCTTTTTCACCGGAATGCCCGTGAGAGCCGGTCTTGCAGGACGAACAGGTGCAGTTGCACAAAGAAAGCATGCCGGCTGCGGCAAACGTGGACGTGAGAATGCGTTTGATGCGTTTCATGGTCGGAGGCGATTCGGGGTTTGTTTGAGGACAATTTCCAAGATACCCGGGAGATGAATATATTCCCGAAAAAGTTGCTGAACATTTTGACGGCACTGCCATGAATGACCATGCCCCTGCTTACAGTTGAAAACCTGACCATCGGATTCCGCCGCCATGACGGCGAAGTGAATGCCGCGGTGAAGGGCATCCACTTCAGCATGGAACGCGGAGAAGGCCTGGCGGTGGTGGGAGAAAGCGGCAGTGGAAAAAGTGTCACGGCATTGTCCCTCGCGCGCCTGCTGGAGGAGCCGCCCGCGGTGATTTCGGGGCGCATCCTGCTGGAGGGCACCGATGTTCTGAGTCTGCGCGGAGAGGCGCTGCGGAAAATCCGGGGCCAGCGCATCGCGTACATTTTTCAGGAACCCGGTGCAGCGTTGAACCCGGTGTTTTCCGTGCGTTCGCAAATCACCGAGGTCCTGCGCGCGCATCGCCCGGAAGTGAAGGACACGGACGCGGAGTGCATCCGCTGGCTGGAGGAAGTGGGCATCACGGAGCCTGCCCGCCGGCTGGGAGAGTATCCCCATCAGCTCAGCGGCGGCATGCAGCAGCGCGTGATGATCGCCATGGCCCTCGCCGCAAAGCCCGACATCCTCGTGGCGGATGAACCGACGACCGCGCTGGATGTGACCATTCAGCAGCAAATCATCGCGCTTCTGACGCGGCTGAGGAAGGAGTACGGGATGGCGGTGATCCTCATTACGCACAACTTTGGGATCATCCGCGGCGTCGCGGACCGGGTGGCGGTGATGTTCAGAGGCCACATCGTGGAGGATGGCCCGGTGGATCAGGTGCTCCGGTCCCCCCGGCATCCTTATACGAAGGCGCTCATCGATTGCATCCCGCGCCCAGGCTCCGGAGCGCGGCGGCTGGCCGGGATCGACCATGAAGCCCTGGCGGCACTCGTGAACGGAAAACTTTAGTCCGCCCGGCTCCGCTGATGCTCCGGCAATCCCTCCGGTGCAGGAATCCACGACAGTCTGTCCTCCACCCAGGTATGATCCGCAGGCTGTAGCCGGCCCGGATCGTCGAAGCTGCAAACCGTGACGTCCACTTCCTCCGCCTGCGGAGAAGCCATGAACGTGAGCGGTGTGCCGCACGAAACGCAAAAGCAACGGACTCTGCCCGCCCACGGCAAAACCCCGGGCTCTCCCTGAGTGAAACGAAAGCCGCTCCGCCGGAAAGTTGCCCACGTCACAAACGCTGCAGCCGAACTGCGGCGGCAGTCCATGCAGTGACAATGCGTCACGTGATACGGCGTCCCCGCCGCCTCGTAACGAATGGCACCGCACAGGCAGCCGCCTTGAATAACGTCAGACGCCATGGTCCGGGGATCTGTTCGGAAGAACAGCGACCGAAACCCTGACAAACCGCCGCACTCCACTGCCGAAAACACTGTCTCTCACCGTGACCTTTTCCATGTCGGCATCGACAGAGGTAACCGTTGGCGTCAGCCCGCCGGTCCAGGAATTGAGGTCCCCCGAGAATTGTGCGGTCAGTTCCAGGTGGCTGCCGCCCGGCGGCTTGCGGCGGAGGAAAGTAACCTCCAGCACCTTTCCTCCGGCCACGGGCACCAACTGAGCGACCGGCATTCCGGAATTGCCTCCGGGAGTGAGAGGCGCGCCATCCGAAACCTGGGGATTCAGGTTGAACGAGTATTCCAGCAGATTGGAAATCCCGTCGTGATCCCCGTCCAGCAGAGCATCCGCAGCGTTGCCGGCATTCAAACCATGACTCGTTTCCCAGGCATCCGGAAGACCGTCACCGTCGGAATCGCCAGCGGAGGGCACCGCATTGGCAGTGCCCGGTGTGGGGGTGAGGAACTGGATGGATGCCGAGCCATCCGGGAAACGGCCCTCTGTCACCGATGGTGCATGCGCCGCGGTCGCAACGCTGTCTGTAAGCGTGCCCGCCGGAGTGAACAGGGCGATGCCCTCTCCACTCTCCAGCGTGAAGTTCACATGTCCGGGTGCACCGGTGCTGTCGTTGTCAGCGATCAACGGAAGCCAGCGGCCCGCGCCACTGCCCGCCAGGAAGCTGAGCGGAGGGATGAGACTCTTTGACCGGTTGGTGAAATCATCCGTCAGGAAATTGCCGCCCAGCGCGGCGGGAGTGGCACTGGTATTGTAGAGCTCCAGCCAGCCCGGAGAAGCGTCCGTCAGCCACTCGTTGATTTTCACACTGGTGACAGGGACGGTGGCAGCGGCGGCATTGAGCGCCGCGCGGGTAGCCGTGTTCAGAGCCCAGGCGCCCGAACCGTTCGGAATCCGTCCGATGGAGAAATCGGGAATCTGGTTGCCGTAGTTGACGGCAGACAGCAACCCGCCTCCGGCAGCCCGTGACTTAAAGACGAAGACGCCGCCTCCCGCCCCGTCGAGCGGGAAACCGCTGTTGAAGGGAGCCGTCGCCGTGGATGCCGCCAGTCCGTTGCAATACAGAATGAGATAGCCGCCCGCAGGGATCGTTGTGCCTGCCGGGAAGGCGAACGCCCGGGGATTGCTCACGTCATTCGTCACGCTTACGTCGTTCAGGTCCGCCGCGGTCGCTCCGGGGTTGTAGAGTTCCACCCATCCGGAAAACGATCCATCCGGATTCTGCTGCGCCGTGTTGACGGGCAGGACCTCATTGATGACCACTGCATCGGCACCCGTTAACGGAACGAGATAATTGGCAGTGAGCTTTAAGCCCCAGGTGATATCGGAACTCCCGGCGGTGGCACTTTGAGTATCCGACTGATGCAGGGAAACCGCCAGGACGTTGTCTCCAATGACGAGTCCGTTGGTATTCAGCGTGTAGGTCTCAATCGTCGCGTCGGGTCCGCTGCCGGTGGCCTCAAGGGCATAAGTGTCCGCCCCGGAGGGGAGCCGTATGCGGTTTCCACTGACCGGGGTGATTTCCTGGCCGTTGAGGTAAAAGACCGGGGCGTCATCCGCCATCAACTTTGCCGTAAAGGTCACACTGTTCAAAGTGCCCGTGTAGTTGAAGTGGGTACGGAAGTAATAAGTCTGATAGGGATGGGTGGCGTTGTAGCCCGTGAGGAGCGTCGTTTTGGCAAAGCCGTCGGAATTTGCCGGGAAGGACGAACTCTCAATGTAGAGGACTCCCCCGCCCGTGGTCCAGGCGGAGTCATTGAAGGCTTTTTCCTTCCACGCCGTGGAGCCCCCAAAGGGATCGGTCGCATTTGCGACATAACTCCACACCTGGGTCGGAAGCACGAGATCCAATGATTGCGTCAAGCCGCCCGTGCTGACCTGAGGATTCGGAGCACCGGGGGTTGGCTGCGTGAAGAACTCAATCGGCGTCCCGCCGTTCGGAGTCCTGCCCTGACTGACGTCCGTGCTCTGCGGGCCATACACAACGCTGTCCACCAGGGACAGAGCGCTGTCGAACAACCCGATTTCACCCTGCTCGGGCGCCAGCTTGAAACCGAGGTGATCGCTTCCCTGAGCCGCGTCACCGTCCGCCTTGAAGAAGGTGTATCCATTCGCACCAATAAACGTCAACTGGCGGATCTGGAAGCGGTCCGGCCAGTCCTGCGGGTTGTCCGTGAGGAAGCCGCCGCCGAGGTTCACCGGAAGGGTGCCGGGGTTGAACAGTTCCACAAAATCCTGCCCCGCAAGCACACGGGCATCCGTCAGCCACTCGTTGATCCTGACACCCGCAGGCGATCCCTGCGCGGCCACGACATTGGCAGAACCGAAGGTGGGGCGGCACATGTCCCACTGACCATCAAAGGGCCGCCGGCCAATGGACAGGTCCGCAATCTGCGAGCCAAACGGAACGGCATCGGCCACCAGGCCGCCATCGCCGGCGGACTTTGTAAGGGTCAGCGTGTCTCCCGTTTCTTTCAGAGCGAAGCCCGTTTTCGGCGAAGGCACGGACGCACTGCTGCTGGCGTAGATCACCAGATAGGCTCCCGGAGCGAGCGTCGTGGAGGCAGGGAACGTGAACTTATAGGGCAGCGCGGCATTGTCCGTGAGGCCCCAGCCGTCGAGAACAGCGGAGGCATTGCCCGCATTGTAGAGTTCGATGATGTCGGGAAAAACGCCGCTGAATCCGGCGGTTTCCGTGTTCTTCGCCAGCACCTCATTGATCCGGACATTCGCCGCAGGGCCGGGAGGCACGTAGGCGGTGTCCACAATCCACGAGGCGCTGGTAACGCGGGCATCCGCCCCGAGGTCGGCGCTGTCCTGATAAGTTCCCGCATCGTTTTTGCCCGTGACGTCCACCGAGTGCGCGCCGTTTGCGAGACCGGCGAGGGCCAGAGGCGTGCTGATCACCGTCTCCGCACTCCAAGCCCCGCCGTCGAGCCGCCATTTGTAGTGAGTCCATCCCGAGCCGTTCTGCCAGGCCCCTGCCCCGGCGGAGATGCCGTTGCCGGTCATTCGGGTCCCGATGGTCAGCGTTGCCGCCGTCGCATTCGTCGTGCCGGACGGCGCGCCGCTAATGCTCACGCCAAACGGCCGGACTCCCCCTTTGTCCGTCCCGTTCGGTCCCGTCCCGCGCGCGGGTGAGCCGGCCTGGAGGCCAAACTTCTGCCGGATTTCCGCCGCCAGACGCTGATAGTCGCGGGGACCAGGCGTAGGGATAACGGTATCGTTGAGCCGCGCATCGGCACTGGTATTGCCGGTGCCCGCACCGCTCCATGTGATCCCCGGAGGGAAGAGATTATTGTTCCAGACAACGGTCTGCTGCAGGCCCGCGCCGGGGTAGTTGCGGGTGAGTGCCATCGCGCTCTGAATGACATTGCCCTCCGCATACATGCCTCCCGATTCGTGGTAACTGTCGTCTCCGTAGTTCAGCACTCCGGTGACTGCGTCCTGGCTGCCAACGTTCGTTTGATTGACCACCGTGTTGTTCAGGAACGTGTAGAAATTGCCCTCCTTCGCCGTCGCCGCCTGATCGAGATCATAAAATAGATTCCCCACCATCGTGATGTGGGAAACGGCGTCCAGTTTGACGAGGGAGAGGCTCACTCCGGTGCCGATCGTCCCTGTGAAATTGATCGCATTCGTG
>DATAIE010000780.1:0-4830 GCA_036262875.1 Verrucomicrobiales bacterium | reverse complement strand
CGGCGTTCCGCGAAAGGCCGCGGTCTTGATGCGCACGGACAGGTGATATTGCCGCCACGGCTGGAGCTTTACCGGCTGGGTGAGTCGCGCATTTTTGCCACCCGGGTCTTTGACATACGCCGCGCCGTCTTTGGACTGGATGGTTTCATCCTTCCAGCCCCAGAGTTTCAGATTGCTCATGTCGCCGCCCTTCAGTCCGGTGGCCGCATCGGGTACGAGGGTGGCGGTGCCGTTCTTTACCACCATCGGCATGTCTTTTACCGGCATGGCTTCCACCAGATTGGGATCGCGGCTCAGCAGGTCGCTCGAATATCCGATCGGACAGACGGCGGGCACGATGGCGATACCGGCCTCCTTTGCCGCAGCTTTGACAGCGGCGGCGTTTTTGAAGTAACGCGGATCCATGTCTGCGAGACGGCAGAATTTCGAGTCGGTCAGAAGCAGGTGCGTCACTCCGCACGCTTTGCTGCGCTGGATCAGCGACGTCATGTCCGCCACATTTTTGTCCACCAGGAGATTGGTGGACTTGTAGACCCAATATTCTTTGACCGAGGCGCCCGCCGGACCCGCGACAGTGAGAAGACTAAAAATGGCAGTGCGAAGAACGGACCTCATGATGCGCTATAAAGGCGTCTCTTCACCGCCGGAGGGCGGAAAATTCACCGTTTCTGCGGTTCCCTGCGGATGGAGGAGAGCCGGTCACAAACGCCCCGTTGAAATTACGGAGAAACGAAGCATTTATACGGCGGAAAAACGACCATGCCATGAAGACATTTCTGTTCCTTGCAACTTTCCTAACCGGACTGGCCTCCACCGCCTGGGGCGGCATCGCCGCGAAAGACGCCCTGCGCACGCTGGCGCGGGAGCGCGGGACTTCGTGGCTGGACCGCATCGTTCAAGTGGGCGGAGACCATGGGGCCGACCAGCCCGGAGCATGGCACATCGTGGCCAAAAATGAGCGGGGGGGATTGCAGGAGTTTTTCGTCGGGGCGAAGGGGATCATCAGCGAGGGCAAGGTCCCGGCTTCGGCAGTGGCGTCATTCTCGGGTCCGCAAATCCCGCAGAAACTGTGGACTTGGGATTCCACCAATGCCTTTGCGAAAGCGGAGGCTGCCGCAAAAAAGGCGCAGGTAGGCTATCACACGGCCGACTACCGGCTGCGCAGCCCTTCCGGCAATCCGGTGTGGACCCTGCAATTGAACAACGGCGCCGGTCAAAAAGTGGCGGACGTGACCGTGTCCGCCGCATCGGGCAAGGTGCTGAACTTCGTCGCCTATCATCCCGCGCCTCCTCCGCCTCCACCTCCGCCCCAAACCAGTTCACAGCAGGCGCTGGAAAAGACGAAAGAGGTGATCAACCGGGGGGCGCAGGGGCTCGGTCGCGGGCTGAACAAAGCCGGCGGCTGGATCCGCAGGAAGTTCGCCCCGAACCCTCCTCCGGCACCCGGGTATGACCCGCCGGTGAGCCCCCGGGGCTCGGCGAATTGAGCCGTTTCAATAGGGATTGCATCGGGGAAGGGGACCGCTAGTCTCGCGCCCGCATGAATCAACTCATCCCTGGTGGACTCCTCATAGCGGTGGAGGGTATCGATGGTGCCGGAAAGACGTCAGTGGCCACGCTCCTCGCGCAGTATTGCGGAGAGCGCGGCATTGCCTGTGTCCTTTCCAAAGAGCCCACCAGCCTCAAATGGGGACGCGAACTCCGCCGTTCCGCGCAGGAGGGCCGCCTCACCCTGGAGGCGGAACTGGAACTCTTCCGCAAGGACCGGGAGATGCATGTGGCCGGGACCATCCGGCCCGCTTTGGAACAGCGGCATGTCGTGATCGTGGACCGTTATTACTGGAGCACCGCCGCCTATCAGGGCGCACGCGGAGCCGATCCGGGGCAGATCATTGCCGATAACGAGTCCTTTGCTCCGCGTCCCGATGTCTTTCTGCTGCTGGACCTCCCCGTGGCGCAGGGGCTCGATCGCATTCGCCGCCGGGGGGACGAACCCAACGATTTTGAGAAAGTGGATTCCCTTGAGAAGGCGCGCGGCATTTTCCGGGACCTTGCCGCTCAATATCCGCAGCACTCGCTGGTGATCGATGCGTCTGCCTCTGTCCGTGACGTGAGCCGCCGCTGTCTGGAAACGATGCAGAAACTGGCCGGTGCGAAACTGGGAGTGGAGTCTCCTCATTACGCGCAATTTCTCGGAACGGACCGGTAATTAAATTTCAAACCCATGCGATCGGGCTACCGGCTTGCGATTCACTGGTTCCGCCGCGATTTGCGGCTGCGGGACAACACGGCTTTGCACCGGGCCACGCAGTCGGCGGAGCAGGTATTGCCGGTCTACATTATCAGCCAGTGGAAGGGCCACCATCGCTGGACGGGGGCGGCCAGGCAGTCGTTTTTGTGCGGGTCGCTGGAATCGCTGAAGAGGAATGTATCCGCGGCGGGAGGTCATCTCATTTTCCGGCGCGGTGAGGCAGTGGAGGAATTGAAGAGGCTCATCCGCGAGACAAAAGCGGACGCAGTCTTCACCAACCGTGATCCCGATCCCCATGGAATCCGGACTGAAGCGAAGGTGGAGAAAATGTGCCGTGAACTCGGTGTCGCCTTTGAGACATGCAAGGACGTCGTCCTGCACGAGCGGGCGGAAGTGCTGACGGGGAGCGGCGGACCGTACCGCGTCTTCACGCCTTATAACAAGGTGTGGCAGGCGGCGGAGAAACCGGCGGTGGCGCCCTCTGTGCGCGTGCTTCACTCCCCGCACGGTATTCATTCGCTCGATGGCCCCACTCTTGAAACCTGGAAGCTTCCGCCGGGTACGGCAGACATTCCAGAACCCGGCGAACGGGCGGCGAGGGAACGGATGAAGAGGGCGCTGTCGTCGGTGCTGCCGCACTACGAACAGAGCCGCAATACGCCGCACGGGCACACGACTTCACGTCTGTCGGTGGATCTCCGGCACGGGACCATCGGTATCCGGGAACTCTATCACCGGACCGCCGCTTTGCTGGCGGAGAGTAAAGAGGCCGCGGTGCGCAAGAGCCTGCAAACCTACCTCAATGAGCTGGCGTGGCGCGAGTTCTACATGCAAATCCTGTGGCACTTCCCGGAAGTGCTGGAGCACGAATTCGACCCAAAGTATCGCGGGCTGCCGTGGAGTTACGACGACAAAAAACTCCAGCGGTGGAAGGACGGGATGACCGGTTTTCCCATCGTCGATGCCGGCATGAGGGAACTGCGCGCCACGGGATTCATGCACAACCGGGTGCGGATGATCACCGCCATGTTCCTGACCAAAGACCTGCATCTCGACTGGCGCCTGGGGGAGGAGTATTTCATGCAGATGCTGGTGGACGGCGAGATTGCCAGCAACAACGGCGGCTGGCAGTGGAGCGCCGGGACCGGTGCGGATGCCGCGCCGTATTTCCGCATCCAGAATCCGTGGTCGCAGACGAAGTCCTATGACCCGGACGGGAAGTACATCCGGCAATGGGTCCCCGAATTGAAGGACGCACCGCCCGCCGCTTTATTGGCACCGCCGGAGCCTGGCCTGTTTCGTGGAGCGAAAGACTATCCCCTCCCCATGGTGGATCACGGGGCCGAGCGGGACAGGACGCTGGCCATCTTCAAGAAGCACCTCGCCCACTGAGTTAAACGGGGCCTGTCCGGGGCTCAGAAATCGAACAGATCGCCGAGGAAGCTCTTCTTCTTTTTGGGATAGTGCTGGCCCTGGGGGTATTGGCCCTGTCCCGGCGGGTAGGCCTGAGGCTGGCCAGGCACGGGGCGACGGCGGTAGTCATCATCGTCGTCATCATCATCATCGTGACGGCGGTAGACCTGCTGCGGAGCAGCTGGGAGCGGCGGCGGCGCTGCGGCGGGGGTGAGGGTGGCTGCGGTGCGTTCGATGATCTTATCGAGTTCGCCGCGGTCCAGCCACACGCCGCGGCATTGCGGACAGAAATCGATTTCCACACCCTGACGGTCGGACATGGAGAGGGCTACGTTGCATTTGGGGCAGTTCATGAGGAGGGGGTGGTGAGGGGACCAACCTTTCTCACCGCAAATGCTGGATTAGAGTATGACTTATTTTCGAACTTACTCTTAGGATGAACCTAAGGATGCCGTGTGCCTCCATGCCTCCCGCCGCGCCACGCACGCATGGGCCCGGCCATGTCCCTTTGGGCGGCTTTCGTCCTCAAACTGCGGAACTATTCCCGGCTTCCCGGTGTGATCTTGAGGGCCTCTTTTTTCCCGTCACGCATGATCTCCATGTCCGTTTCCTGACCAATTTTGAGCACTCCCATGATGAAGGTGTAGTCGTAAATATTCTTGATCTCCTTGCCGGCCAGTTTGGTGATGATGTCACCGGCCTTCAGCCCGGCCTTGGCTGCGGGGCCGATGGCGCTGACGCCGCTGAGTTTCACGCCTTCGATGCCCTCTTGGGCGTAATCGGGAATGGTGCCGAGGTAAACGCGCAGACCGCCGCGGCCCATTTCGCTGGGCTTTTTCATTTCCTTCCACACCGGTTCCTCCGTGCTGGTGGCGAGCGAGCGGCCCACCAGCATCATGAACCGCGCGATGGTGGCCGCGCCTTCATAGTTCACCTTGTCGGCGGTGTCGCTGGGCTTGTGGTAGTCCTCATGCGAACCGGTGAAGGCGTTGAGAATCGGGACGCCGCGCAGGTAAAACGTGGACGAGTCGGTGGGCAGATAACAGTCCTGCTGCGTTTGCAGGGGAAGGGCAGTGACGGCATTGCGGCGCTCGATTTCCGGAGCCCACCAGTCACTGGAGCCGAGGCCCTGCAGGATGACGTTCGTCCGCAGGCGGCCGATCATG
>DATAIE010000779.1:0-3373 GCA_036262875.1 Verrucomicrobiales bacterium | reverse complement strand
ACCCTCCGGCGACTGGATGCGCGGTTGGAGCCGCACAAAAATGAGAAAGACTTTCCTTGAGGGTGCTGAGATCAATCCCGTCAGCTCCCCAATGACGAAATCAGAAACCAGAATGACGAAAGAATGACGAAGCTCGAATGTCGAGGGACGCCGTCCGGTCCTTCGTCATTCTGGTTTCTGGTTTCGTCATTCCACCGCCCCTCTACTACGTTATCGCATAAATCCCGCTCCCCCCGGTTGACACCACTCACACCCGCCATAACACTTGCAGCTTCCGTGACCTGCGCCGCCACCACCATCTGCACCACTCAGAAACTTCCGAAAGGGAAGGTCTGGGGCGGTACGCGCGAATATTCTCTTCGCGGACACCGTACTGGCGGGAGCAGTGAGGGATAATCACAGAGTCATCATTTTTATCCATCCGCTGTCACCCGCCGCTCCGAGAGGACCGGCGGTTTTTTGTTTTTCCATCTTATGTTATCACCTCCATGAAAGCCATCTTTGCCGCTTTTCGCAGGCTGCCCGCGCCCTTTTGGGTGCTGGCGGGCGGCACTTTTGTGAACCGGTTCGCCACGTTCCTCATTCCGTTTCTTACGCTCTATATGAAGCGAAACGGATACGCTGCATGGCAGATGGCGATGGCGGTGACCGCTTATGCGGTCGGCGGCTTCCTGTGCTCCTTCGTCGCCGGCCCGCTCGCGGACCGGTTTGGCAGAAACCGGGTGATGGCCATCTCCCTCCTGCTGGAGGCCTGCTGCGTATTGAGCATGGGGTTCTTTTCCGATTCGTTCACCTCCATCGCGACGCTGGCGGGTCTCGCGGGATTTGTGGCCCAGGGCGCACACCCGGCCACCCAGGCGCTGATCGCGGACCTGGTGCCGGACGGTGACCGCGTGGCGGCGCAACTCGCCATCCGTGTGGCCATCAACGCCGGCTGGGCCCTGGGCCCGGCAGTCGCGGGATTCGTGGTGGTGTCGCACAGTTACCA
The DNA here is from genome assembly GCA_036262875.1 of Verrucomicrobiales bacterium. Lineage (GTDB taxonomy): Bacteria > Verrucomicrobiota > Verrucomicrobiia > Verrucomicrobiales > V1-33 > V1-33. Next base: position 2,385 of record DATAIE010000779.1, on the reverse strand, counting down.
GGTTCTCTTTGTGGCCGACGCCATTACCTCAGCGTCGTTCGCGCTGCTGGCCTGGTGCTTTCTGCCGAAGGGGAAACCCGCCGGCCGTCACGGGGGCCGGTGGAAACCGGCATTGAAAGCCATGTGGGCCTGCCCGCCCATGATCCGGATCCTCCTGGCCACGCTCTGCGCGAGCTTCGTGTTCCGGCAACTGTGCACGACCCTAAGCCTCTATTTTATCGACAATAAGCACTCGGAGAGTGACTACGGAATCGCCCAGTCGCTCAACGGGGCACTGATCATTCTCTTTGAAATTCCCCTCACGGCGGCCACGGCGTGGCTGTCCTACCGGGCGGGGGTGGCGTGGGGATTCCTCCTGCTCGGGCTGGGGATGGCCGTCAATATGCTGGGCGGAAGCCTGCTGATCCTGAATGCCGGGATGGTCCTCTTTACGTTCGGGGAAATGTTGTGCCTGCCGCGTCACGCGGCATGGGTGCAGCAGCTTTCACCCGTGGATATGAGAGGGCGGTTCAGCGGCTTTGTCGCCTTCTCGTGGCTCGGCGGGAATCTGCTCGGCACCTGGGCCGGACTCGAACTCTATGCCCTTCATCCTCATTTGCTCTGGGGAATCTGCGGCCTTGCGGGCATTCTTTCGGCCGTGGTGCTTTTGAGCATCCGGCCATACCCGATTGCAGCACCGGATGACAGTCAGCCGGAATGTGCCTAGGGTGAGCCATGAACGAATCCGCTCCGGCTGTGATCGAATCGAAATCCAAAATCCGGCAGATCAAGCATCTGTCGGTGGGGGAATTTGTGGACCGGCACAGCGGGCATCTCCACCTCGAGCCCGAAGGACGAAACACCGGACGCGAGCGGAAGATCAGCGAACCCTCCATCAACCGGCCCGGGCTGGCCCTGGCGGGATTTTACCTCTACTTTGCCTACAAGCGCATCCAGGTGATCGGGAATTCCGAGTTCGCCTATCTGAACAGCCTGTCGGACGCCGCCCAGCGCAAAGCCTTCCGCGCCATGTGCCAAAGCGACATCCCCTGCCTCGTCACCTGCCGGGGAAGGCACCTGCCGCCCGACATGGTCGATATCGCGGATGAAGCCGGAGTCAGCGTCTACCGCACCACGATGAACACCATGAAATTCATCAATTCCTGCACGCTGTGGCTGGAATGGGAGTTTGCACCGATCGCGAGCGAGCACGGGTGCATGGTGGACGTGAAGGGAATCGGTGTCCTGATTAAAGGCGAGAGCGGAGTGGGGAAAAGTGAGGCCGTACTGGGACTGCTGGAACGCGGGGCCAGCCTCGTGGCCGATGACAAGGTGCGCTTCCGGGCACCCGAGAGCCGGGAACTGACGGGAACGGCGGAGGAACTGGGGCGGTTCCACCTCGAAGTGCGGGGCCTGGGAATTGTCAACGTGCCGCTGCTGTTCGGCGTAGCGTCCATGCGGGTGGAAAAGCGGCTGGACCTGGTGGTCCATCTCAAACCGATGGAAAAGTTCGTGGAAGTGGACCGTCTCGGCACCGATCAGCGGTATTACCGGCTGATGGGGGTGAATGTTCCCTACGCAGAGATTCCGGTCGCCCCGGGCCGTGACGTGGCGCGGATGGTGGAGGTGGCGGCACTGGAGCACAAACTGCGGAGTTTCGGCCACCACAGTGCGGTGGAATTCAATAAGAAGCTGTTGCAACACATGGAGGAGAAACGCATCAGTTAATCACATTTTCCCCCGCGCATGGTTTCCAAGGAACTCACGATCATCAACAAACTCGGCCTGCATGCCCGTCCGGCAGCCATGTTTGTGAAAGTGAGCAGCGCGTGGGATGCCGAGGTGCTCGTCGAGAAGGACGATGAGCAGGTGAACGGGAAAAGCATCATGGGACTCATGATGCTCGCCGCCGGGTGCGGGGCTAAAATCATCGTCACTGCCGAGGGGAAAGACGAGGTGGCTGTCCTCGAGAAACTGGAAGCCCTGGTCGCCGGCGGGTTTACCGAAGGCTCCGCCAAATAAATAAAATTGCCTCCCGAAGGAGGCAATTCCGTATCCGCTCAGCGGCGGACTCGAACCGGGAGCCCGGCCTCAATGGAACTGAACGTCGTGGAGATTGGCGGTTTCGTAGTCAGCCGGTGTGACCACCCGTGGAATCGTGAGCCGGATGGAGGAGTTTTCGGAGGCATTGCGCCACTCGTGGTGGTCCAGCCGGTTCATGAGAACCTGGGGCACATATTCCATGTTGTCGTTGAGGACGTAACCTGCATTGAGAAGCGCGCGGTACTCGCTGCGCATCGGCATAGGCTCCCATTTGTAAGCGGGAATTTCGGCGGTGTGGCCGTCTGCCATGCTTTTGCCGGTACCGGTGCCGGAGCGCCGGTTGTTATTGATGCTCATCACGGC
>DATAIE010000778.1:0-4650 GCA_036262875.1 Verrucomicrobiales bacterium | reverse complement strand
TTTTGGACTGCGGCGGGAAGCGTTAGCGCCACGCCGCTTTGGGAGAGGGTTTCCCATTGCGGATACAGCCCTCCATTTTGCGTTAGGCTTCCCCCGCGGAAATCCTGGATAGGAACGGATACACAGCGTGCCGCCGAAAAGCGGTGTCGCGCTAACGGTTGCCTCGCTTCGCTCGCCCTGCGGGCAGCCTTCGGCTGGCTGTCTTCGCCTCGCTCCGGCTGCCTCCGCACTCCGAAAGCCTCCGGCTGTGCAGGATGGTGGTTAACGCCGGCGGCGGGCGGTCACGAGGAGTCCGAGACCGAGAAGCGACATCGCTCCCGGCTCCGGCACCACGCTGGTCAGTTGCAGGTCGCTGGTAGTGAACTGTCCGGCAGCAAAGGTAAAGACTCGCACTTCATCGATCCGGCCATCGAACTGTTCACCGAGGTCCGGACGGACGCCGATGTTGAAGTTTCCCGCAGGTGTGTTGGGAACGGGACCGGTGCCGGTGGAAAGACCGTTCACGTAGAAAGTCGTCACTCCGCTGCTGACCACCATGGCGAGGTGCGTCCAGGCATTGGTCTGGACGGCGCCTCCTACAAACGCCTTGCCTCCGACCAGACCGATGTAGCTGCCGTTGAGCGTGTAGATTCCCATGCCGGCGTTGGCGGAATTTCCATTATAGACAACAGCACGCGTTCCGGTGAGGGAATCCGTCTGCACCCAGGCTTCCATGCCCCAGTTGTCCGCCGCCGTGGTCACAGGAGAGCCTGCATACCCGCCGCTGGAAAAATCGACTGACCGGGTGCTGCCGGAAACCCCGGTATTCCCCGAGTAAAGCACGTTAGAACCGATGGTGGAGATCACCGCACCCCCGCCGGAATTGGTGGCGTTCGTATTGACAGGGCTGCCGTTCACCGCTCCGGGATCCGCTTCTCCAAGGCGGAAATTTGCAATGACGGTGATGGTCGCCGAAGCGGTAGTCGCCATCGCAAAAAAGCCGCCGGAAAGCAGGAAGGCACGGAGCGTAAAATTCATGGAGCGGAGATTTACCAATGGTTATGAACCTGTCAAACCACGTTCATCACTCAAAGAAGGAAGGGAGAGAGGTGAAGGAGGTTGAGGAACCGGAGCCGCCGGGACGGCGGCGCTCCCAGTCGCGCAGCTTGGACGAAGGCGTATCTGTTGAGCGGACAGGTGCAGCGCTCTTTACAGTAAGGGTCACTCGCTGTGTGTCCCGGGCTGGTCCGATTGCATCGTCACGCGGGTGGCGTCGCATGACCCGTCGTTGCGTGACTGGGAGCGCTGCCGTCCCGGCGGCTCCGGTTCCTCAACCACCTTCACCGCCTCCGCTCCGCTTTCTCATAGAGGAGGACAAGCGTCCCTAACTCACCAGGTGCCTCTTCGGGAGAGGCTCACGCAGAGGCAAACGCCGCCGGGACGGCGGCGCTACTTCTTCGCTGTAGCAGGCACGGGGGCAATCATGGGGGTATAGCTTCCCCCTGAGATACTTCGGTCCTGGAAACGCCGCAGGTCATCGGCGAACGCGGGATAGACGGAGTGCACACACGACACGTCCTCCACAATGGTCTCTCCCTCTGCGAAAAGGCCGGCGGTGGCGAAGGCCATGGCGATGCGCGCGTCGCCGCCTGCGGGCACGCAGCCGGGTTGCAGCGGAGCGCCGCGGCTGCCGGTGATTTCGATGCCGTGCTCCCGCGTGCTCACCGCGACTCCCATCGGCCGCAGATTGTGAGCGATGCGGTCGAGACAGTCCGCCGATTCCGGGGTGCGGTGAATGAAGGTGGTCCCCGCAGCGAGTGCTCCGGCAATGGCCAGGGCGGGCAGTTCCTCCTGCAAACCGGCGACCTCCTCCTCTTTGATCACCGTTCCCTGTAGCACCGTCCCGCGCACGATGATGTTGCCAAACGGTTCGCCATCCCGGCTGTGATGGATGTCCTCCAGGATGCGGGCACCCATCCTCAGCAGCACGCGGAGGAATCCTGTCCGCGTCTCATTGAGCCCCACATCGCGGATCAGCAAATCCGCGCCAGGCTGAGAGGCGGCGGCCACGATCCAGTTGGCGGCATACGAGATATCTCCGGGCACACGAAGGTCCCGGCTCTCCGGCACCTGTCCGCCATAAACGACAACCGCTGTTCCCTCACGCCGGGTCTTCACCTGGAAGTGCCGCAAAATACGCTCAAGGTGATCACGGGTGCCTGGCTGCCGCACCACGGATGACTTCCCTGCCGCCAAAAGTCCGGCGAGCAAAAGAGCCGGTCTGGCCAGGGGACTCCGCAGGAGGCCGTTCACTTCCAGCGGTTTCAGACCCGCGCTTCCCGCAATGGTTAGGGGGGCCGTCTTCTCCGAACCGCCAGGCTTGATAGAAGCCCCCATCTTTTCGAGCAACGGGATGATCTCCTTCACTGACTGCCGGGAGACGGAGTCGCCTGCCAGGAGCCGGGTCTCAAACGGCTGGCCGGAGACGAGGCCCGCGAGAAGTGTCAGGGCATGGAGCGAGTGCCCGCAGTCCACCGCACCGGACGGAGCATGCAGTTTCATGGAGAGGCCGTGCACTCTCAGCCGGGTGGGACCGGTGCCGCCTTTTTCGTCAGGATCCCACGGCAGGTCACTGTCCTTTTCGGAAAGAAAATCGATCTTCACGCCAAGCGCACGACAGGCCTGCACTGTATCGAGACACTTCTCCGCAGGAAGGAAACCGCTGATCACGGAGGGGCCATTGGCGAGTGCTGCGACGAGCACCGCGTAATGCGAGATGTCCAGATCGCCGGGCACGCGCAGTTCCGTGGCGATGGGCCGGGCTTTGCGGACGCGGTATTCCTTCATCAGTTCCGGAAATGATGAATCTACGAATAGCGGGTGGCCCGCAGATGCCGGGCTTCTTCCAAACGTGACTGAAGCAAAGCCCCGTCGCCGCTCTCCAGCGCGGAGATGATCTCCCCGGCCGCATTGCGCAGATCGCGCAGGGCCGGGAGCAGTGCTTCGCGGTTCTCCATGAGGATTTCCCGCCACATCGCGGGATCGCCCGAGGCCACGCGGGTGGTGTCGCGCAATCCCCCGGCGGCGTACTGCGAGGCGGCGGCATCCGGCCGGAAGGCAGTGAGCGCCGCCAGCACCGCGGCCACATGCGGCACGTGAGAGATGCGGGCAACGACAGCGTCGTGAGTGGCGGCATCCATTTCCGATGTCCGGCAGCCCAGCGCGTGCCAGAAGGCATGCAGTTTCTCGAGCGCCGCAGGAGGCGCCTGCGGGGGCGGTGTCAAAATGCAGGCCGCATTGCGATACAATCCCGCCCGCGCCGCCGAAAGACCGGCCTTCTCAGAACCCGCCATGGGGTGACTGCCAATGAACGCGAATCCCGCGGAGATCAGGACGGGGGCCACGTCACGCATGACCATGCCTTTCACACTGCCCACGTCTGTAAAAACCGCCTCCTTCGCCGGGCGGGATGCCGCCAGCCGGTCCGCCAGTTCCCTCATGCCACCGACGGGCACACACAGAATCAGGAGGTCTGCCCCCTCCGCAACCTGTGCTGGATCGGTCCCTGTAAAATCGGCCAGACCGCCCTCGCGGACTGCGGTGAGAGATTCCTCCCGGCGTGCCCAGACGCGCAGTTCCCGCGCACCGAGCGCCCGTGCATCATGCAGGAGCGAGCCCCCCAGCAGACCGGGACCAAAAACAGCGAGACGGGTATCCAACAGTGGATTCATGGAAGCGTTGAGACAGGAAAACGAAATGGCGCAGACCCAGCGGCCTGCGCCATACGCGCCGGGGGCGCAACCCCGGAAAAGACTGCGTGGCTAACAACTTACGGCACGCGGAAGTGCTTGCCGGTGTAGGGGCACTTGACGCGGGTTCCGCGCTTCAGTCCCTCCACGTCCACCTGCCCTTTGTCCTCGGCATAGGGGCTGTAAACCATGCCCTTCTTGCCAACGACAGGGATGCCGTAGGGCAGATCGTCCCGCACGGAGACGGGCGGTTTTGGGTCGGCGGGAGGAGTGTTGTCCGGCGGCGGATTGGTGTTCTCCACCGGCTTCTCCGCGGTCTCGGGCGGCTTGTTCCCGTTCTTCGGAGGAGGCGGTTCGAGATTGATGTTGTCGTTGTTAGGATCGCGTTTGATCTCCTTCACCCCCGGAAGCGCGCGCGGGTCCTTGTAGTTGGGGCTTTGCGTTCCTCTGTAGCCGTAGGGATGAGGACCATCCGGAGCAAACGGAGGTCCGCCGGGTCCGGGTTCGGGGGGCGGGAACATCGTGCAGGAGGCGCCCGCCAGGGAACCTGCGACTGCCACAGCAAGTGCTGCGCAGCGCTTCAAAACCGGCATCTTCACAAAAGAGAGATTCATACGTGGAGTGAGTATGGCACACATTTTAGCGGCGTAAAGGAGTTGGATTTGAAATGCTAAATTTTCCGCAGGCCTAAAAACCACGGGATGAGCGAAGTTAAACCTGTTCCGTCTCCGGTCTCGGATCGCGGGAAAGAAGTTCCGAGAGGGCGGCCTCAGCGGGCTTTTGCTGATAAAGAATCGCGTAGATCTGGTCGATGATCGGCGTGCGGACGCCATAGCGGCGGGCGGCGAGATAGATGCTCTCGGTATTGGGGATGCCCTCGGCCACCATGTTCATCGAAGCAACGATGTCCTCCAGCCGCTGG
>DATAIE010000777.1:0-3232 GCA_036262875.1 Verrucomicrobiales bacterium | reverse complement strand
CGGATGCTTGAAGTGTACGCTGATCTCCGTGGCCTTTTTGGGGAGTTGCTTGCCCATCCGCAGATAGAACGGCACGCCCTCCCAGCGCCAGTTGTCGATATTGATCCGCAGGGCGACGTAGGCCTCCGTCATGGAATCCGGCGCAATGCGGTCCTCCTGACGATAGCCGGGAGCCGCTTTGCCTCCCACGGTGCCGGCGGTGTATTGAGCGCGGATCACATTTTTCGCTACGTCCGCCGCATCCTTGAAGGGACGCAGGTTTTTCAGGACCTTCACCTTTTCATCGCGAATGCCGTCTGCGGAGAGGTCCGCGGGAGGCTCCATCGCCACGAGCATCACGAGCTGGAGCAGGTGGTTCTGCACCATGTCGCGCAGGCACCCCGCTTTGTCATAGTAGCCGCCGCGCCCGCCCTCCATGCCGAGATTTTCAGCGCAGGAAATCTGCACGTGATCGATATAGCGGCTGTTCCAGACGGGCTCGAAGATGGCATTGGCAAAACGCAGCACCATGATGTTCTGCGCCGTTTCCTTGCCGAGGTAGTGGTCAATACGGTAGGTGTCCGCCTCCTGGAAGGTTTCGTTCGCAGCGGTGTTCAGTGCCTGCGCGGTGCTGAGGTCCGTGCCAAACGGCTTCTCGATAACGACGCGCGACCACTTGCCGGGCTTCGGATTGTTCAGGCCCACGGCGGCGAGTTGCTTGAGCACGATGGGGAAATACTCCGGCGCGGTGGAGAGATAAAAGAGCCGGTTGCCGCCCGCGCCCTGGGCATCCAGTTCGTCGAGCAGTGCGGCGAGGCGCTGGTAGCCCTCCGTGTCCTCAAACTCACTGCGGTGGTAAAAGATGCTCTGGCTGAAAGTGGCCCACAGGCGGTCATTGTGACCCTGGCGGGAGAACTTGCGGTTCAGTTCCTCCAGTTCCGTGCGAAAGCTCTCGTGCGTCTTTTCCCGGCGGGCAAAACCCACCACCTTCAGCGTGGGGGGCAGGTCTCCGTCCGCGGCGATATTATAGAGCGCAGGGATCAGTTTGCGCCCGGTGAGGTCGCCGCTGGCTCCAAAGATGACCACCGTGCAGGCCTCGGGGCGCGTGCGGGTGGAGAGGTCTTCACTGAATGGATTAGTCGCTTCCAAGGTACGGGATCGCTGGCGGTTCGAGTCAAAAAAGGATCAGCAGAAGGCTGAACCGGAAGGGTGATGTCCATGGAACGGCCCGCCCGCGCAAGCGGCTTTAGGATGAAAGCGGTTCAAGCCCGGCGATGCGATGAAGGCGGAATGAGGGTGCCCGAGAGAGCCTGGTTTCGGGACCTGCCTTGTTGCGCTGCACCGGGCCAGCGGAACAGTCTGAGGGTATGCCCGAGCTCCCGCCTTCTCCGCAAAAGATTGAGGTCACCGTTTCGTGGGCCACGATTTTGAAAATCGCATTCGCCCTGCTGCTGGGGTGGCTGACGGTGAAACTGTGGCCGCTGCTGGCCCTCCTGCTGCTGGGCCTGCTGGTGGCGATCACGCTCTTTCCCATTCTCCGGTGGACGCGGAGCCGCCGCTGGCCGGACTGGACGGGCATTCTGAGTATCGCGCTGCTGCTTTTCGTTTCGGTCGGCGTGCTCGCCGCCTTCCTGATTCCCACCATTGGCAGCCAGGCGGCGGAGATGGCGCAAAAGATGCCCGCCTTTCAGGAGGACCTCATCGCTTCCCTGCCGGAGTCCATGAGGGATGGCGCGCTCAAGGTTTTCCAGTCGACGGACCCCGGGGCCATCATGCGCCAGTGCCTCGCGTGGGGCTCCATGGCCGTGGAGGGGCTCGCGCAGTTTTTGATCGTGCTGGTGCTCGCGGTGTACTTGGTGGCGGATGGCGAGCGCGTGTATCAGTGGCTGCTCGCCTTTCTGCCGGAGCGGCATCGCGTGAAAGCGGCCGAGGCCTCTCCGGAGATCGCCAGGGTGGTCAGCAGCTACATGATCGGGCAGTTCATTACGTCCGCCCTGTGCGGCGTCTACTCTTTCTCAGTGCTTGCCATTTTGCATGTGCCGAATGCCGTGCTCCTGGCAGTCCTTGCGGCTTTCTTCGACATCCTGCCGATCATCGGGTTCGTGCTCGCGCTGCTCCCGGCTCTGCTCGTTGCTGTGTCTGTATCGTCCGGCACGGCGGTTCTGGTGCTGGTCCTCTATGTGGTGTGGCACCTCGTCGAGACTTATTTCGTCGTGCCAAAGGTGTATGGAAACCGGCTGCGTCTGTCCACCCTCACGGTGCTGGTCTCGTGCATGGCCGCCGCCATGGTGGCGGGGATCGCCGGAGCCATCGCCATCCTGCCCATGGTGGCGTCTTATCCCATCATCGAGCGCCTCTGGCTGCGCCGCCGTCTGGAACCGGATACCGTCGCGAAACACGAACAGATTCTTGCCGAGGCCCACCCGCCGGAGTGAGCAGGCCAAGGCACCGCCCGGGAGATAGATACATCCACCCGTTTCCCTATGCATTTGGGTGGATGTATCTATCTCAAATGAGAACGGGAAATCTTGAGAGGGAAGACCGGCCCACTGCCTCCGCGGCGTGCCCCGCGTAAACCCTGAAACCCATCCGCAAAACCTGCAAAACCCCGGTTTTGGGAGGTTTTGCAGGTTTTGCAGGTTTTGCAGGTTTTGCAGGCCGTTTCCGGAAGATTTCCCGGCAGCGGGTCCGCGCGCCAGTGGACGCCCCACTCCCCCACCCTCTCCCAACTCTTCCTCGCGGCCCCTGCATGCTGTCGGAAATTTTGGAATCCTGTTCCCCTCAAAAAAACTCCCTCCCTCACCTCAAACGGCACTGACATAACTGACATAAGCCTCTGGAGCCCCCCCTATGTCAGTTATGTCAGTGACCTTCCGGGGGCAAACGGGGGATTTTTTCCGGCGGGAATGGAAAGGGTTATTCAAGGGAGTGATCAGCCATCGGATGAGTCCCGATAAGTTCAGGTGATTGGCGGGCCGGAGGTCCGGCAGAGGGCAGCCGGTCGGTGGAGCGACGCAGGAGCGGAACCACCGGATGCGGAACCCGAAGAAGGTTTGCGCGCCGGAGGTGCGCGAGAATTCATGCGGTAATGGCATCGGCGCACCGCCCCCTCTCTATCGTCCCGTATTCAGCGCCAAGCCATGAGGAGTGATTCAACAGGGAGTTCCTGGAATGACCTGCATCCGTTGGTGAGACAGGAGTTCTCGCGGCACCTCCGGCGCGCTCATCCTTTGCGGGGGGCGTGCATCCGGTG
>DATAIE010000776.1:0-3400 GCA_036262875.1 Verrucomicrobiales bacterium | reverse complement strand
GTGATTTGTCGCGGGCACCTCTCCCACGCGAGTTTCTGAGCTGGCCATGAGATACACTTTGGGATGCGGTTCGTCGCATGGAATGAAGAAGGATTCCGTTTTACCCGCCGCATCGGTGATGAATACGCCGCTGCTGCCACCGTCGAAAAAGACGGTTAATTCCACGCTTTGGAATGGTTTCTTGAGCGCGCGCAGCCGCGGATCGATCAAAGACTCGTCCGCATGAAAATAGGGGCGGAAGATCCAACCCACACCGGCTGCGAGGAGGGCGACTACGACGATCCAGCCACGCCACCTCCTTTGCCGGGGGAGGCAGCGATCCGGGGTTTCGTTATTCATGGTGGCGCATGGGAACGGTTCCGCGGTGAAAAGTCAATCCATCCGGCGCGCGGCAGGTGCGCGCAGAGCCCGGCCCGCCTTCCTCTGATGCAAAGGACTGAGGCTCCCTCAAACATACGCGTCCCCCGGAGAGGCTTGCCTTCCGCCGTAGCCGGCGCTAGACAGGGTGGCGTATGAGCGCGTCTTCCCCTGCGATTCCCAAAAAGAGTGAAAGCACCGTGCGGCAAAAGCTGAAAGAGCGGGCGGCGGAAGTGACCGCAGGGGGCGTGCTGCTGCTGCTGGCGCTCATCCTCGCGTGGCGCGGGGACTGGCTGGTGGACCAGTCCGCCGGGAGGACAGCGCGATGGTGCCTGGTGGGCGCGGCTGCCGCTCTCTTCGTTTTACTCACCTACTGCCTCCTCCTGCTGCGGCGCTTTCGCCCGGCGGTGCGCACCATCCGGGAAAACGGCATGCTGTGGAAACCGGGCGAAAAAAATCCGCTCTGCCCCCACTGCCATGACAAGAGCGGAAAGCTGATCTATCTGAACTTCACCGGCCCCACCTACCCGTCCGGCGGCGAGTGGCAGTGCCCGTCCTGTGAAATGCGCTATCTCGCAGGCAGGACCGGCACGACCTTCGCCATGAGGATATAGAAAAACACCGCAGTGTATCCATTTCCAGTGATGCCTGCGGCCTTCCTGAGCATCCCGCCGATCGCAACACTGTCAGATTTGGTGCGCGCCGCGACTGCCTGAAATTCCTCCTTCCCACCGCTACCGCGATGCCTGCCACCCACTCACCAAAAGACCGCTTTCGGATCCTTCGTGAGCGCGCTGGACTCTCCCCCGGCGATGCCGCGCGCGCGATGGGTCTCTCATCACCTTCGCTTTGGGATATCGAGAGTTATGACGATGAAATTTCCAGCTGCTACTCCCCGGCTCAGGTGCAGAAATTCTGCCGGGTTCTTGGCGCCCATCCATCCGCCCTGTTCGCTGTCGAGACGGTGGAATCGCCGGTTTCAGCCGCTGAACTGGCACGCCTCATCCACGAACAGTGTGAGTCCCGCGGCGTCACTTTGGAGCAGTTTGAGGATTTCGTCGGTGGCGGTTGAGTGCCTGCATAGCGCCGCCTGAGCGTCTGCTGGAAGAGATGACCATCGATGGGCTCAAGTGGACCTGCCGCGAAATTGGCATCCACTGGCACCGGGTGATTCTGGGTTTATGAGAACACCCCGCCATGCGGCAGGAATGACGGGATACGGCGCAAGACACTTGATACCGCGCAATTCGCAGGATCGCCTGCTGCAAAACGCATCAAACAGGACGCCATCTTCCGGTTCTACAGGGAAACGCCCTTTGAAAACACGGTGGCACGCCCGCTGCATTTTTAAGGGCCGAATCTGAAATCGAACGAGAAATCAAACGAGGACAGATTCGGACACCGGCCCGCACCGAAAGGCGCGAGCCGGACGTTTTTACCCCAAGTGATTGAACTCCCCGGCCACGCCGGACGATCGCTTTCCCCCCTCCCCTCCGGGCCCCGCCCGGAAAAGGAACAGAGCCCCGCCTGGCCCCACACCACCAGGCGGGGTTTTTTGTCGGGGGGGCTCCGCCGGGCTGGTGGCCGGTGCCGTCCTTCTGGTCGGCGGGCTCATCGCGTTTTCCATTCTCGTGGCCTCCCGCCGGGAGAACTAACGACCGCAGTTTTCCGCCGTCCCGGCGTAGAAAAAAGGCTGGCAGTTCCGTGGTTTCCCCGCTGAGATGCGCTTCAGTCACCACCCATGAAATCTCTCTTCGCTGCCCTGCTTTTCCTCCTCGCTGCCGTCACCACTCAGGCGGCGAAGCCCAGGCCCTTCGTCTTCGTGCCAAAGGGAGCTGCGGAGCCCTACCCCGTGGCGGTGTGGCTGCACGGGTATCGCGGCTATTCACCGGAGGGATATGTGGCGGGTGAGAAGGCGGAGGCGTTTCAAAAGCAGGCGGATGCGCTGGGGGCGGTGATCCTGGGCTTCCCCGCCACCACGGATCTGGGCGATGGCACGCAGCAGTGGTCCGAGGAGCCGGTGGCGGACCACGCCTACATTCAGGACCGGCTCAAGGCTCTGACGAAAGACCTGAAGGTGGATCTGAAACGCGTGGGACTCTTCGGATTTTCCCAGGGCGCGATGGTGGCGGCGGACCTGGCATCGCTCTATCCGGAATCCTATCGCGGTGCCATCCTCATGTCCCCCGGCGGCATGGGCCTGCCCAAAGCCCCGGCGAAGAAGCTCCCGATACACGCCACCCAGGTGTATTACTGCTTTTGCGGCGCGGAGGAAAACGAAGCCAATGTGGGGCTCACCCATTTCTACGCAGACCATCTGGAAAAGACCCTGGGCGCAAAGGTGACGCTGAAGCTCTACGAAGGCGTCTCGAAACATACCCGGCCGCCGGACTTCATGACCCGGTTCACCACCTGGATGGGAGCCATCCTCAAGCCGGCGGATCAGAAGTGAGCGGTAAGTCCTGACAAAATGAACCGGAAACGACCGTCCCACACCGGCCCCGCTGTCCTCCTGGCGGTGATCATCGGGATCACCGCTGCCGGCATTTGGGCGCTCCTGGAGAATCGATCCCGGATGATGGAGAGAGTCGAGGGTATCTTTATCAGCCGCCATATGTCCGGGGAGATCAAACAGTTGAAAGATGAAGGCAGTCCCGGCACTGCGGGAGCCGTATCCTTCAGCGTGGAGGCACAGGCAATCGTGGTGGCAGGCACTCTGGAATCCACGGCGCAGTTGCAGACGCTCAAGGACCGGATTTCCGCAAACCACCTCATTCGCAGACCCGTTTTTTATGAAGTGGCGATTGTGGCCCCGGACGGGAAAGCGAAGTGGAAATGAAGGGGGAGACCATCCAGGCGGCAATGAAAAATCCCCTCCTGAAATCCCTGACAGGCACCTGGATCGTCGAGCGGTTGTCTGCGGAAGGCACGGGGATTCTCGTCATCACACCGGAGGGCCGGTGGGTGGAGTTCGACACATCCGGGCCGGTACCGTCGAGGCGTTTTACCGGGCGGCTCTGGGCATCGGACGAGGGGGAGGACA
>DATAIE010000775.1:0-4998 GCA_036262875.1 Verrucomicrobiales bacterium | reverse complement strand
CCCCCTCAGGTTTTTTCGTAAGCACTTCACCTTAAGCTCCTCGTGACTATCAAAAAGCGCCGTTCGCGAAAATGAGAGGCAAGCAATGACCCCTCTAAAAGCAAACACCGCAGTCGTTAGTGACTGCGGTGTCGGACGCACCGTGGATGATCCCCTGTGAACACCCCCGGGGAGCCGCATTATACTACCTTCATCCTCCCTTCACTGCCTACTTTTTCCTTGAGCGTGAATGCGGATAATTTCTGCTAGTCGCTTCTTCCGCCGTTTGCTGTATGCTGACCTTTCCCCCGCATTCAAAAACGGAAGGACTGCGCAGCCAGTTCCGGATACGCGCGGGCTTTGAGGCGTTCAGAGCGGCGTCCGTTGACACCGCTCGAGCCGGCCTCCGTGGTGATGCCCCTCGTCTCCTGCGGCCGGGCATGGATGAGGATGTATCGCGGGGATCGTGTTTCCATGATCATGGCCTGCGCAAGAAGGCGCGTGCCTGAATGCTCCGTGGGCAGGAGTTCGCCCACCACCGGTACCCATCCCACTACAGCCGTCGGCAGGGCTTTGGAATCCGACTGAATTTCTCCAAAAACGACGATCACATGGGAGCACCCCTGCTGGGCCGCCGCCAGCCGCAACCGGCGTCCCACTGCGGTGGACGCCCCCTTTTTTCCCTCCCCTGTGGAGGTGCCGCTCCCGGAATCCGGGTTCCGGCCGTCCCAAAGGACAGGCTGGCAATAGCGCTGAAAGGACGCAATCAACTGCTCGTCCGGCTGGTGCGCGCCGCTCTGCACCAGCAGCACCCTGGCACCCCGCACCGGCAGGGAGCCCTGCCCTCCGTAACGGGCGGCCGATGCCAGTTGGCCTTCGCTGATCCCGGCACCGGAGGGGGCATCCCCGGTCAACTGGTAGAGGCTGATGTCATTCGCGTGGCTGTTTCCGTTCGGATCGGAAAGGGAGGTGGTGACGCAGGAGGTCAGTGCGGCAGAGGCACACAACAGGCAAAGGTGTCGTATTTTCATGGCTCCAAACGGCTGCCACACCCGGGACGCAAGACGTCATGGATATTTTCGATACAGGATTCGACAGGGCAGATTGAGCGGACCGCACCGCATTTCTCTTTTTGAGGTTGCCGCGGGAGCACAGACCCGCCAGGAATCGCCCCATGTTTGCGGCGATGAAAATCTTCAGCGGCACCGCCCACCCTGTTTTGGCGGACCGCATTTGTGCCTACCTCGGAGTGAAACGCTCGGATGCCACGGTGAATCCGTTTCCGAACGGGGAGACCTTTGTGAAGATCAACGAGAACGTGCGGGGCAGCGACATGTTCATCATTCAGCCCACCTGTCCGCCCACCAATCACAACCTGATGGAACTGCTCATCATGGTGGATGCCGCCAAACGGGCGAGTGCGGAGCGCATCACGGCGGTGATTCCCTTTTTCGGATATGCACGGCAGGACCGGAAGGATCAGCCGCGGGTGCCCATCACCGCCAAGCTGGTGGCCAATCTCCTCACCGCCGCGGGAGTGCAGCGGGTGCTGACCGTCGACCTGCATGCGGGACAGATTCAGGGCTTTTTCGACATCCCGGTGGACCACCTGTATGCTGCGCCCGTTTTCATCCGCTATTTGAAGCAGCACGAACTGTCCGGGGACAAAGTGGTAGTGGTGTCACCGGACGTGGGTGGCATCAAAATGACCCATTCCTTTGCAAAATCGCTCGGCAGTGATTTCGCCATCGTCGCCAAATCGCGCAGCAGCGCCACGGAGGTGAAGGCTCTGAACGTCATCGGCGAAGTGGATGGCCGGGACGTTCTCCTCGTGGATGACATGACCGAAACCGCCGGCACGCTGACCGCCGCCGCCACGCTCCTGCGCGAGCGGGGAGCCAAACGCATCTTTGCAGGCGTCAGCCACGCCATCCTCAATGAGCTCGCCATCAAGCGGCTCGCGGAAAGTGAAATCGAGGAACTGATTTGCACCGACTCCACCCCCATGGCCCAGGGGCCGAAAGTGACGACGCTCTCCGTGGCGGAAATCCTGGGGGAGGCCATCCGCCGCATTCACCAGGGGGAAAGCGTCACCTCGCTCTTCGATATCCGTTAGGCCGTCTGCGCCCGGACAACGCTACAGACAGTGCTCCTGCCGGTCGCTGCGGAGGTGAATGGTCTTGGTCTTCAGATCGTGCACCGCCCGGATGTAGCGCACCGTGCGGCTTTTGGCGCGCATCAGAATGCTGTGCGTGATGGCCTTCGTCCCCACCAGTTTCACGCCCGGCACGAGGGCGCTGTCGCTGATCCCCGTGGCGCAAAAGATGGCGCTGTCCCCCTTCACGAGGTCATCGATTTTGAAGACACGGTCCAACTCGGTTTCGCCGCCGGCGAGAATTTCGCGCCGCTCCGCGTCATCCCTCGGATGCATTCTCAATAACATATCTCCACCCAGCGCCTTGAGCGCCGCTGCCGTCAGGACTCCTTCCGGTGATCCGCCGATGCCCACGTAAAGGTCCACGCCGCTGTCCGGCAGAGACGGCGCCACCGCCGCAGCGATGTCCCCGTCCGTGATTTGCCGCAGCGCCGCACCGGACTTTCTCACCGCTTCGATAAACGCCGCGTGGCGCGGCCGGTTCATCGTCACGATCACCAATTCCTGCACCCGTTTCTTGAGAGCCTCCGCGATGCGCGGCAGCATTTCACCGAGCGGCTCGTTGAGAGAGAGCGGCTTCATTCCCTGCTGCATCGCCTCCACCACCGCCGGACCGTAGGCCAGTTTGTGAGAGTAAAAACTCGGCAGATTCCGCATGTTGTGTCCGCCAGGGGCATCCGGAGCCACGCCGCTGGCGGCGATCACGGAAATACTGTTAGGCAATCCGTTGGCGATATTGCTCGTGCCGTCGATGGGATCGAGCGCAATGTCGAACACAGGACTGCCCGGCAGCCACGTGCCCAGTTGTTCGCCCAGGAAAATACCGGGCGCATTGTCCTTGATCCCCTCCCCGATCACCACCTGGCCGCAGACGTTCACCAGATCGAAAACGCCATAGATCGCATCACAGGCGGCGGCATCCGCCAGTTCCTTTTCCCCGCGCCCCAGCCAGTGGACGGAGTTGAGCGCCGCATTTTCAGTGGCGCGGATGAATTCGAATTCGATGGTGCGTTCGGGATCGGCGATCATGATGGAACGCATGCCTATGCGCGGTATGGACCGGCACGCAAGCCCCTCGTCTCCTCAACCCTGACCCGGTGCCTTGTCCGTCTGCCGGTAAAGCTGAGGGTTCAGTGCCGGGTCATTGTACATCTTGAACTGATAATACACCGCAAACGTCCGCCGCCGTGCCGCCACGTCCTCCAGCAGTTCCGCCAGGCACTGCACGAGGTCGCCGCGCTGCCGCCGGATGCGCGCGAGTTTCTCCCCGCACGCGGCGCGGTGTGCCTCACTGACTTCCCGGCGAAGAGTTTCCTCGTTCATGTGGTATTCCTTCAGTGCCAGGATGGAGAGGCGGTCGATGATCATTCCCGGCGTTTCGGAATTGCGCGGGACACCGGACTCCGCCGGCAGCAGCGCAGCGACGAGCGCCTTATCCATTTCCTCAATGAAGTTGTTCCGCTCCTGGTTGAAGTGATCGATGGCGCGCTTCGCCTCGTGAATCCGTGCGCTGCCGAGATCATCCCGGCGGGCGACGTCCTCTTCGTGCCAGAGTGCGAAGTTCCGCAGATGGTTTTCCTGCACCAGCCGCAGGAAGCCCTCCCCCGCTGCGGCGAGAGGCGTGACGTGCCATTCCGCAGTGAGCGAGGCCTGGAGCGTGGAAATTTCCGAAGGATCGAAGTTCATCAGGATAACGGGGGCAGTCACGCTTGCAGAGAGGCGTCAGGGACGCAAGCCTGCGATACCCTCTTCTCCGCCGTGACCTCTCTGGAACTCTACGATCATCAGTCTGCGCTCACTCTCGACATGGAGCGCTTGTTCCGCGCCGCCTTGGATGCCCTGCCCCTCGTCCTTGCTCAAACCGGCCCGCATTCCCCGGTTCTGGACGAACTCGAGGAAATCGAAATCTCCTTTATCGACGATTCAACGATCGCCGGTGTCCATGCCGAGTTCCTCAGTGACGACGCTCCCACAGACGTCATCACCTTCGAACACGGGGAAATCCTCATCAGTACCGAAACCGCCATCCGCCAGGCCGCACAGGGAGCCCACAGCCCACAGCGGGAATGCGCTCTCTATATCGTCCACGGGCTGCTCCACCTCAATGGTCACGATGACCACACACCCGAGGAATTCGCTGCCATGAAGCGAATCCAGGAATCCATCCTGTCTAAAGTCTGGCCGGCGGACACGTGACTGTTTCTCCAAAACCCTTCAGGGTTTTTCGGGAGGCTGCTCCGGATCCGGTGCCGTAAGGGCAGCGATGGCGGCAGCGATTTGCTGTTGAGCGACAAATTGATCCACCAGTTGCTGAAACGCCTCTTCATCCGCAAAATCAGGCCGCAGCCCGATTCCCATCTCGTCCGTTTTCGGGCGCAGCGCCTTCGCATTCACCAAAATCTGCCGCATTCCCTTTAAAGTATTTTCGTCCGCTTCGATGCCCTCCCGCTCCAGGGCCGCCTTGAGACCGCTGTAGTATTCGTTCCAGTCCGGCACCGGACGGTCACGCAGTGTATCCCAGTGATAGCGATGCGCTGCGCCAAGAACATTGCCCGGCGGAATCACGATCTGCCGGGGAGCCGGAGCAGACTGCACCGGCAGCGTAAAGCCGCCTTCGTCGGGGGGGCACGTAAGCACGAGCATCCGGTTGGAACCTTCCCCTTCGATTCGAACGACTTCAGGAAATGCTCTAACGAAAGGCAAAAAAGTAAGATGCCCTGCCTTTGCCACCTCGAAGGTTGGATCGAGCTTTTGCATCATGGGTTTCACGGCAGAAAGTGGCACCTCTTTTTTAGTCCGGGAAAGAAAAGTCATGGCCGCGGTGAGCAATTTGCGGGCTTCCGTCAGCACCCTGGGCTGTACTG
>DATAIE010000774.1:0-2326 GCA_036262875.1 Verrucomicrobiales bacterium | reverse complement strand
CAAAGTCAGGCCAGGCTTCACGGTCTTTGTTGATTTCCGCCGCTTCGTCAAAGGAGAGCCATTCGTGAAAAAACTCGCGCAGTTTGTTTTTGGCGCGCGCATCGCTCATCATCCGCGTGGCCTGAGCGCGGAGTTGCTCCGGCGTGTGGAGTTCCGCCTTTTTAGCGGCTTCCAGCAGTGGCGCGTCCGGCAGGGAATCCCAGAGGCACAGCGCCAGGCGGCTGGCCGCGGTATAGTCGTCCGCCGTTTTTCCAAACTCAGGATAGAGGAACCGCGGCGATTTCAGAATCAACATCACCGCACGCTTGAGCGCCACATCCGGTGCCAGGTCTTTGGTGAAATGCCGGTCGACAAAGAAGGCCTTTTCCTCCGCTGAGAGCGTGCGCCGGAAGGCCCTTTCCGCCAGCGTCCCGCCGAATTCCTTCAGCTTGTCGATGAAATCCGGAGCATTGTCGCGCGTCTTTGCCAGTGTGCGCATCCGGTCCACCACTTCGTTGCCGCTTTCGATAGCGGCTTTGGTGGTCGCCTCGTGCCAGCTTTTGGAAACCGCGGAACCGCGCTCATAGCCCGTGCTGCTGTCATCCGGCGGAAAGACCGTGCTGACCACGGACACGTGCGCAGCCCTCGCGGGGGAGATGTGCGGCGCTTTGAGCACCTGCCAAACGGCGTGCGGTGCCTTCCACTCCAGCTTGATGCTCGCCGTCTTTTCCTTGAACTTGAAGTAGTCGAGCCGGATGGGATAACGGCGTCCGCCGAGGAGGAAGACGCGCGCGGTGGCTTCGCGGACAATGTCCCCGCTGCTCACCCATTCATCGATGAGAGCCGGCTGGCGGCGGGCATCGCTGTCGTCGCGGGAGTTGCGGTCACCATCGCGGAAGTCTCTGTTCAGATAAAGACGCGCGCCGTTGGGCGTGCGGAGGCGGAACTCATAAAAACCCGTTTCCTCCGCGATGAGCGACCCCTGCCACGCGATGGAAAACTGCTCCGCCGAGCAGCCCTCCACAGGAGGCCCGGTGCCAAAGTCGAATTCCAGTGCGGCGTCCTCCCGCTCTTTCTTTTGCTTCGCCTTCTTGTTCATCCCGTCGCTCTCATAGTATTCCGCACGCAGCCCGGCGGGCGCGCCGGGGGGCGGCTGTTCGATGAAGCTGCCCATGAGGTCCGCCACCGATTCCTGGAACTGCCGGTTTGTCAGGTGCGTCAGGTCGATCCGCGGAGGGTGATTGCGGGCCCGGGCCTCCGGTGAGTAAAACGAATTGAAAATATACTCCGCCACCTTTGCGGACCCGTCTGCATCGAGCGTGTCCGCCTTGTCCTCCGGCATGTTTTTGTCGATGTATTTCGACAGGGAGGGAATGGACCGTTCACCGTAGAGCGGATCGTCGTATTTGTCCGCCACCCCCTGGCCCTTGTCCCCGTGGCAGGAGGCGCACATGTCGCGATAGATGGTCGCGCCGGTGCGCGCAGGCTCATCGGCATTCGCCGCGCTGAACGTCGCAACGAGAAGCAGGGAAACGAGGGGGCGTCGGGGCATCATGAGGAAACAGCCTTCGGAAGGCTGGTAAAGTAACGCACAAATCCTTCCAAACTATTCACGTCTTCCCGGGAAAATGGCGGGCGTGAGAGAAGGGCGAAAGCGAGCGGCTACAGTGTTTTGATGACCCGCCTGACGCCCCATGCAGCCCATGCCAGCGCCAGCGGACTCAGGACGAGCAAACCGATCGCAAACGAGCGCATCCGGTCATTGACCTTTGGAAGACGGTCCAGAAACGATTTCCGGTCCATGCCCACAATGGAATCCGCATGGAAATCCCCGGGATTTCCTCCGGACAGGGAATGGCCGGTAATCATGACCGTCCCGCCGGGAACGAATCCGGAAATGCGAACGGACCCCGTGGTGGCGGTGGGTTTTGATTCCTCGCGCACTTCGTGTGCCCACTCGGCGAGGGACTTGTCGAGGTGATAGTCCTTGTTCACCACCTGCGCTCTGCCGCCGGAGGTTTCGAGGATCAGAGGCTGGGCTTCCACACCCAGGGAATTCCAACTGCTGCCGCCGGTGAGATTGCTACCGTAGCGCTCCCGCTCGAAGACGACGAATCCCTCCCGCAGCGGCTGGACGTCCGTGCTGATCCGGCCTTCCAGAAATCCATCGCCGCCTGCCGGCGCGGAACGGAGATCCGGCAGTGAGGAGACGAGGCGATGCCGCGCGCTGTCGTCGCGCGCCTCCATGAGCAGTGAAATACCAATGATCAGCGCCATCAGCCCGATGACGCCGGCAATGCACGCGAGGGACACAAAAAGAGTGCCCGGCTTGCGAAGACTCTCTGTT
>DATAIE010000773.1:0-2184 GCA_036262875.1 Verrucomicrobiales bacterium | reverse complement strand
ATGTGCACTGCTGTTGTGGGTGTGAATGACGTCGATCCGCCGCTCTTTCAGAAGCGCCGCCACTCTCCGCAGTTCCGCCCGCCTCCGTTTGAAGGTCACGTCGATTCGCTCCACCCCGTCGGGCAGGGGCTGCCCGGCGATCCACGACTCCGGCCGGTGTCCAAGGAATACACGGTGCCCCCGCGCCGCCAGTTCGTGCGTGAGGTCGTAGCAGTGCCGGACCGCGCCGTTCAAGGCGGGGCCGGAGGTGAGTTGCAAAATGTTCATTACCTTCCTGCGGGTAGGCGGAAGGATCAGGCTTTGCAATGGCCATGAAGCGTGCTGCAAACGGCTCCGGCTTACTGGAAAGACCTTGCCCGGCTGAGACAGGGACGGTTATAACCGGTTCGTTTCCGTTCCTTTCCCCTTATGATAAAAAGCCCTGCGTTGTGTCTCGGATTCCTCCTGTTATCTCTTACTGGATTACAGGCTGCTGACAGTGTCGTCGTCTTCAATGAGGTCAGTTATCATCCGGCCTCCAGTGAAGGAGACAATGAATGGATCGAACTTCATAACCAGATGGCCATCGACATCGACCTCTCGGGGTGGCGTCTGGATGACGGCGTGAGTTACACCTTTGCCGAGGGTGTCATCATTCCTGGCGGAGGATACCTGGTTGTCGCCGGTAATCCCGCGGCCCTGCAGACGGCCACGGGGCTGGCGGGAATCAAAGGTCCTTTCACCGGTGGCCTCAACAACTCGGGGGAACGGCTGGATCTGCGCGACCGCAATGGCCGCCTCATGGACCGCATGGAGTACGGCGACGGGAGTAAATGGCCGCTCGCAGCCGATGGCTCCGGGGCCACGCTGGCAAAGCGGAATCCCGATGCCACCAGCGCGGAACCGGAGCACTGGACCTCCAGCGTCGTCATCGGCGGCACTCCCGGAGCCAGGAATTTCCCCGATACCACGGTCGTCGTGCGTCCCCTCATAACGATGAGTGATCTCTGGCGTTTCGAGGCCTCCGGCACTGATCTCAGCACCGGCTGGCGGGCCGCGAACTTCAACGATAGCGCCTGGGCCGGTCAAAACGCGGCCACTCTCGTTGCCTACTGGCCCTTCAACGGCAACGCCACTGCCACCCGCGGCGTGAACGGTGCGTTTTCCGGTGCCGTCACGGCCACGACGGACCGCAATAATGCCGCGGGGGCCGCGCTCGCGTTCAGCGGCTCCCTGCAATACGTCAGCGTCGCCGGAGGCGGCGGTCTGAACGGGGCCACTGCCGGCACCGTCGGCCTGTGGGCGAAATGGAATGGGGCGTCTCAGGACGCGGACTGTTGCGGGTCCTTCGGCGCAGTGCTCGCCCGGCAGGGGAACGGATTGTTTTCGGACGACATCCTGGCTCTGGATGCTGCCAATCCCGCCGCGGCCCATGTGGTCTGGCGGCAGTCCGGCGGACCGGCTCCTGTTTTGGTCAAAAGCACCAGCGTCGTCGGAAACACATGGCACCACATCGCCGTCACGTTTTCCCCCGCGGGAAGCACCCTCTATTTCGACGGCGTGGCGCAGGCGTCCGCGACGGGATCGGGCATGTCCAACAATGCCGGAGTGCCACTTTCGATAGGCGCATGGGCGGGGGACGGTGCCGGGTTCATGAACGGCAGTCTCGACGATGTGGCCGTCTGGGACCAGCCTCTCACGGCAGCGCAAATCGCCCAGATTGCAGGGAGCACAAAGACCCCGCTCGATTTCGACGGCCCGCAGAGAGCGGTGTATTACAGCGGCGACGGCCACCTCGCGACCAACGACGAATTGCGAAAGACGCTCCTTCCTTCCACGCCCGTCACCACTTATTTCCGGAAGGCGTTCACCTTCTCAGACGACATCGCACACACTCAGTTGAAGATGGATCTTGCGCTGGATGACGGCGCGGTCTTCTATCTCAACGGTTCGGAAATCTACCGGCACAACATGCCTGGAACTGCGGTGAGTTTTTCCACTCTGGCCTCCACGGCCATTGGCGATGCGCCGCTGCTCACGAATCTATCCCTTCCCGCCGGGAATCTTGTCTCCGGCACCAATGTGCTGGCGGTGGAGGTGCATCAGGCAGTCGCCGGTGATCCGGGCATGGTCTTCGGGGCAGGGGTGAATGCCGTCATCACTCCCGCCGGCACGGAAGCGCTGCTCCCTGACAATCTCGTGTTT
>DATAIE010000772.1:0-3766 GCA_036262875.1 Verrucomicrobiales bacterium | reverse complement strand
ACTGGCAGCGCTGGCGGCTCCGCGTCCGCTGCTCATTTCGAATACGGACAAGGACAGCATCTTCCCGCTCGGAGGCGTTATGCGGATTTACGAGAGCACGCGACGGCTCTATAAGCTGCTGGATGCGGAGAAGAACATCGGGCTCCAGATTTCGGAGGGTCCGCACAAGGACACCCAGCCGCTGAATGCGGGCGCGTTTCACTGGTTTGAGCGCTTCCTCAAAGGCGCGGACCCCATGGCGGTGATCAAAGAACCGGCGGTGGCGATGTTCAAGCCGGAGGAACTGCGGGTCTTCACAGAGTTGCCAAAGGATGAGATCAACACACACATCGATGAGACTTTCGTGCCCGGCTTCACTCCACCGCCAGTGCCGCAGACGAAGGAGGAATGGACGAAGATGAAAGGGGGATGGATGAAATCGTTAGGGAGATTGTTCGCCGAACGGGAGCAGCCAAAAGAACCGCTGAGCAGCTATTGGAGCCTGATGATGGAACAGCCACGACTCTGGCCGCCTCCATCCCTTACAGCCGAATCTGAGCCGCTCAAAGAGCCTCAGGATTTTGATGTATGGCTGACTCCTCTCATTCGACCCGGTTTCCCCGCGTGGCAAGTTACGGTCGAAGAGGCCTTTGCCGGCACCAGGGAAGCAATTCAGGAACTCCCGCCGATGCTGTTCATGCCCGTCATCGACCGCACCGAACTCGAACCCGAAAGCGCAGGATTACCGGACAAGCAGGCCTGGAGGCGGCGCTGGCTGCTGTGCGGGACCTCCGTGGAAGAGATGAGGGTGTCCGAAGTCCGGAGGCTGCTGAAGCTCAGCCACCGCTTGAATGCGAGGGCGATTCTGCACGGAACGGGCGACCTTGGCGCGATCGCGCTGTATGCTTCGCTGATGCAGGAAGGTGCCGCGAAACTTGATTTGCGCCACCTGCCCTCCTCTCACATGCAGGGGCCGGCCTTTCCCGGCATTCTGAAATTCATGGACATTCCGCAGGCTCTGGCCATGGCGGCGGAGCGCGGCAAGGTGCGCATTACCGGGCGGCGCGAAGACTGGGCGTGGGCGCTGCAAACGGCGGAGAAGATGGGCTTTGCGGCAAACCTGGAAATTGTTCCAGCGCTGGAGGTCGTAGAGACGAAAAAGATCTGGGATGGTGCACCGCACAATGCCTTCACGAGCCTGACGCGATACAAGGACGCGTGGTACTGCACGTTTCGCGAAGGCTCGGCACATGTTCCCGGCTTGGACGGCGGGGTGCGGGTGCTGACTTCCAAGGACGGAGCGGCATGGGAATCTGCGGCACTCCTGACGGAAACCGGCGTGGATCTGCGTGATCCCAAATTTTGCACCATGGAGGATGGGAGGCTGATGCTCTCCATTGGCGGTTCGTTTTATGACGGGAGTCCCGCGGCCGGCTCGAAGCGTAAACTGGTGAAGGCTCACAACCGGGTGTCGTTCACCACGGATGGCCGCACGTGGTCCGCGCCGCAACCCGCGTGCGAGGAAAACCACTGGCTTTGGCGGGTGACCCAGCGTTCTCACGGGCTGCCCTATTATGAGAACGATCCGCGCGGCGTGCCGGCGATGTTTTACGGCATGAGTTATCCGGTGAACACGCCGGAGGCGAAAGCGAAGCTGAGCCTGTGGGAGTCGAGCGATGGAGTGACATACAAACAACTTCCGAGTCCCGATCCCGGCAAAAGTCTGTGGCTGAATGAGACGACGCTCCGGTTTGACGAGAGAGGCAACATGATGGCCCTGGCGCGGAGCGACCGGAAGGGAACGAATGCCTTCTTCGGGATCAGCCGTCCTCCCTTCAAGGAGTGGTCGTGGACGGATACAGGGCATACCATTGGCGGACCGGATTTCATCCGGTTGAAAGATGGCCGGATGTTTTATGGAGGGCGCGATTTCGTGAATGGCAAAGCGAACACCACGGTGGGGTATCTCTCGCCAGCCGGCATGGCGATGCCGCTGGTGGTGCTGCCGAGCGGCGGGGATTGCAGCTATCCGGGACTGGCGGAGGGACCGGACGGGCAGTTGTTCGTATCGTATTACTCCAGCCATGAGGGGAAGACGGCGATCTACTTCGCGAGACTGAAGGTGGCGAAGTGAGTCCTGACACGGGAAGCTTGTCAGGAACCGCGGAAACCGCTAAGCAGTTTCCGGATGAGCGTCCCCGCTGAAAATCCCTCTCCGCCAGAAAACCCGAAGTCCACTGATCCGCCGCAGGAGGAGCGGAGCGATCCGGAAGCGAACGATCCGGGGGTGCGCATCGACCGGCAGCAGGCGGTGGTGGACGGATTTCAGTCGGCTTTTCTTCGCGTGATTCTGGGGGTGGTGTTTATTGGCGCGAGCGTGGTTTTCGCGATACTGCTCTCCGGCTCAAAGAAGTTGCTGCCGGGAGCGGATTTCGTTCCGGACGATCCTCTGCCGGAGTGGATCCGCTGGGCCATCAGTCCCCTCGTCTGGGTGGGAGCCGCCGGGGCGACCTTTGCCCTGACGGTTTCCGACCACGACCGGAAATGGCGCAGGCTCAGCACGGCTTTGTTCGCCCTCTTCGCTTCGGCAGTCCTCATCCCGAGGGTGCGCTGGGTCGATTCCGTCGCGGTCGCGCTGGGACTCCTCGGGGTTTACTGCGCCCTTCAGTACGTCCTCAAACAGAAGGAAGCGGCCCGGCAGTGGGTGTGGGAACAGGAGAAGCAGGAACGGGAATCCCAAAAAGAGCAATCCGGGGCTCCCCGTCAGAAACTGGTGGACCGGTATGGCGGAGTGGCGGGATTTGAGAATGACCCATAGGAGCAGCCCGCGATTTATAAACCCCTTGTCAACGGGGGTGGGGGCTGAATAGTCGGCGGGCTTATGTCCGAACTATCGAAAGCGTATCTGCCCGGAGAGGTGGAGGAGAAATGGTATGCGCGCTGGCAGGAGGCGGGGTGTTTCACCGCCGATGCCCGCAGCGCGAAGCCTGCGTACAGCATCGTCATTCCGCCGCCGAACGTCACGGGCATTTTGCACCTCGGCCACGTGCTGAACAATACGCTTCAGGACATCCTTGCGCGCCGGGCACGGCAGCAGGGCAAGGAAGTGCTGTGGCTGCCGGGGACGGATCACGCGGGCATTGCCACGCAGACCCAGGTGGAGAAGGATCTGCGGAAGACAGAGGGCAAAACCCGGCGTGACCTGGGCCGGGAGAAATTCACGGAGCGGGTGTGGCAGTGGAAGGAGAAATACGGGCACATCATCATCAGCCAGCTCAAGCGCCTCGGATGCTCCTGCGACTGGTCGCGCGAGCGTTTCACGATGGATGCGGACTATACCCGCGCGGTGCTGCGGGTGTTCGTGGACCTTTTTAAAAAGGGATTCATTTATCGCGGGCTGCGCATGGTGAACTGGTGTCCGGCAAGCCTCACGGCACTGAGTGACGAAGAGGTGATCGTGAAGCCTCAAAAGGGCAAATTCTACACGATGCGCTATGAGGTGGTGGAGGAACCGGGCCGTTTTCTGGAGATTTCCACGACGCGTCCGGAAACGCTGATGGGAGATACCGCGGTGGCCGTGAACCCGACGGATGAACGGCATCAGGACTTGATAGGGAAACACGTGTGGCGGCCGTTTCCGCGGGAGGCGATTCCGGTGATTGGAGACGCGGCGGTGGACAAGGAATTCGGCACGGGCGCGCTGAAGGTGACGCCGGCGCATGACCGTACGGACTTTGAAATCGGTCAGCGTCACAAGCTGCCAGTGCGGGATGTGCTGCATCCGGAT
>DATAIE010000771.1:0-1739 GCA_036262875.1 Verrucomicrobiales bacterium | reverse complement strand
CAATGGCTGCATGAGTCATTCGACGGGATGAAGGACTGGTCCGTGCATCGCACCGAGGGGTCTTTTTTCCTTTGGCTCCGCCTGCAGGGGCTGCGGGTTACAACGCTGGAACTGTATGAGCGGCTGAAGGCCCGCCAAGTACTTGTGGTGCCGGGGGAACACTTCTTCTTCGGACTCGAAGAGGACTGGCAGCACCGGCACGAATGCCTGCGGCTCAACTACAGTGGTCCGGAAAAGACCGTGCGTGAAGGGCTCGCAATCATCGCCGACGAAGTGCGGACTCTGATGGCCGCCAAAGAACTCGTCCCGGCTTCCTGAATCCATCACTTCACAAAAAGAAATTCATAGGCCTGCCCGGCGGCCAGGCTTGTAAGTTTGCCGGAAAGGCACACACTGTCGATGGTATGGTACCTGATGGTTCCGCAAAAATCACTCCACTCAATGTCGTCCTCGTGGGCTTCATGGGCTGCGGGAAAACCACGCTTGGTGCGCGCCTGGCAGACATGCTGGGACTGAAATTTGTGGACATGGATGATTGTATCATCCGCAAGGCGGGGTGCCCCATTCCTGAGATATTCGCGCAGCACGGCGAGGCCGGATTCCGCCAACTCGAGGCCGCTGTGCTGGACGAATTGAGCCTTACCAGCCGCCAGGTCATCGCGACGGGAGGCGGTGTAGTGACCGTCCCGGAGAATCTGCCAAAGCTGCGGGCCGCCGGCTTTGTCGTATGGCTGAACCCTCCGGAGCGCGCTATTTGGAACCGGGTCTCACGCAACCGGAACCGCCCTCTCCTCCATACGGCAGATCCCCGCCAGACCGTCCACGATCTTCTGGAGAAACGCCGCCCGCTCTATGCGGCAGTGGCAGACCTCGAAGCCGACACCAAGGGCCTCACGCCGGATGAAGCTGCCTACGGCATTGCCGAGAGCGTGCGACTTCATTTTTCCCAAAAAGCCCAGCCGACTCAGAGCGAGTCACACGGGTGAGCACATAAGAAAGGTAATGGTGTGAGCGCCCCGCACCGCCGGGCGTTGCGTGATACTCTTCGGGCACAGGATCAGGAGACCCACGTTCTTATTTTAAATATCTCGTTTCCGCTGGAGTCGCGGTAAAGAAACCCGCCGTAACCAGCGAGCGGTTCATTGCTTCCGTTCCACTCCTCTTTCGTTAAGTCCGAAAATCGAAACCGTTTGTCTCCCATTGCATGGTGGCCTTGCCCTCCTCGAACAGGGCGAGGAGCACCCAGCCGGTGCGATTCCAATGGTCGTTGTTGAGGCGAAAGTCGCGGTTTCTGTATCTGATCACGTGGCGAACCAAGGCGCGCTGAGCTTCCATCTCGAACTTGTTTGCGTGCATGGAGTCTCCGACGTGATGAGCGTTCTCGAGAGCGGGGAGCAGGTCCTGAGCGGATGTAAACAGGACCGGACGCGGAGGAATCAACGAATCAACCGGGCAGGATATCTCTACTGGCCCGTTAGGATCGGGTCGTTTAGGCCCTCCGCTTTTGCATGGCATGCAAAGTCCTCCGGTGCGGTCCGCAGTCGCCTGGAGAATAACGGCACCACATTTAGTGCATGTTGTTTTGGCGGAGAGCATATTGGCATTGTCCGGCTCACACGGAATGAAGGCGATTCAATGGTCTGGCACAGCGGGCCTACCGCGCCTTGTTCGCCCCGGGCTCCGGCAGCTCGATGGAATTCATGCCTTTTCGGAGTTCAGCTTCATACTTGGGAAAATCC
>DATAIE010000770.1:0-1702 GCA_036262875.1 Verrucomicrobiales bacterium | reverse complement strand
CGGATTGTGCACCCCTCCGGGGAGGACGAGCCCGTCATATTCCTCGGCGGAGCATTCCGCCACCGTCCGGTCCACGGAGAACAGGTCTCCTTTTTCATCGTGGTGCATGCCGCGGATTTCCCCGCCTTTGAGGGAAATGATTTCCACCTTCGCGCCAGCGGCCATCAGGCGGTCGCGGGGGCCGGTGAGTTCCACCTGCTCAAAGCCATCGGTGGCGAGAATAGCGATGCGTTTTCCATTGAGGGAAGGTTTCATAGGATGAGGAATTTGAGGTTCCTCTTCTTCGCTGCACAGACAGTGCCGGGGACATTACCCGTGCGCTTTCATGAGACTGCGGAGAGACTCGATCGTATCGGCATCCTCCGGCTTTTTATCGTGCCGCCAACGGTTCATGCGCGGGAAGCGGACGGCGACCCCGGCCTTGTGGCGCGTGGACGCCTGCACGGCATCGAAGGCCAGTTCAAAAACAAGCTGCGGTTTGACGGCGCGCAGGGGGCCAAACCGGCCCGTGGTATTCGCCCTGACAAAAGCATCCACTTCCAGGATCTCCTCATCCGTGAGACCGGAATACGCCTTGGCCACGGGCACCAGCACGCCTTCCTGCCAGACGGCAAAGGTGTAGTCGGTATAGAGACTGGCCCGCCGCCCGTGACCCGCCTGGGCACTCACCAGCACGGCATCGATGACCAGGGGCTCCACCTTCCACTTCCACCAGTCCCCTCGCGTCCGGCCCACCGCATAAGGCGAGGACAGGCGTTTGAGCATGATGCCCTCCACGCCCCGGGCCCGGGACTCCTGCTGGAGACCGGCGAGGTCGTCCCATGTGCGGGCCGGCAAAACGGGCGACAGCCGGAGGGGCAGGGGAGCAGGCGGCGGTGGATCGAAGAGCCCTATGAGCTCCGGTGTTTCGCCGGGGAGCGTCTTTGGAATCACCGCCTTTTGCCGGTGGGTATGGCGGGTCTCGTCGATGATCCTTTCGAGTTGAACGCGGCGTTCAGAAAGCGCGAGCGGGCGCAGGTCGGCGCCGTTTGCCTCCAGCACATCGTAGACGAGAAAGACCACGGGCACTTCCGCCTGCATCTTCGTGCTGACCACTTTGCGCCCCAGCCGCCGCTGGAGGCTGCCGAAAGGGTCCGGATGGTCGCCGCCGCTCCAGGCGAGGAGTTCTCCGTCAAGGACCGTGCCGTCCGGCACCGCGATGCCGGCCTCCCGGATTTCAGGAAACGAGTCTGTGACCATTTCGTCCCCCCGGGACCAGAGCGTGACGATGCCGCTCCGGCGGATGAGCTGGGCGCGGATGCCGTCCCACTTCCACTCCGCCTGCCAGTCGCTCACCGGACCCAGTGAATCCGGAGAGCCCTCCAGAGGGGAGGCGAGGTAAAACGGATAGGGTTTGGCGGGTTCGTCTTCACCGGGCGCGCTTTCGTTGAGCAGCCGGAGATAATCTGCGGCCACCGGTTTCCATTCGCCGAGAATCCGGTGCGCCATGACGGCTTGCTCGATTCCCGCCACCGCCGCCAGGGCCCGCACCACCAGCGTTTGCGCCACTCCCACCCGAAAGCCGCCCGTGATGAGCTTGTTCCAGACGAAGCGTGCGGGGGCGTCGAGCTCCCTCCAGGTCTGGACCATCAGTTCCCGGCGAGCGGTGTCGGTCGCGCTTTTCAGGGGAAGCAGCCGCTGTTCCACGAGTTCATGGAGGGGA
>DATAIE010000769.1:0-4043 GCA_036262875.1 Verrucomicrobiales bacterium | reverse complement strand
GAAGACGGGCCGTGAGTTCCGCGGGTTCCAGAGCGTCCAGTTCCGCCCGCAGTCCGGGGTCTCCCGGTGGCAGCGGTGAGAGTCCGTGGGTGATTGCTTTGAGATACAGTCCGCTCCCGCCCGTGAGAATCGGGAGGCGTCCGCGGGACTGCACCTCCGCGATGACCTTCTCCGCGAGGCGGACATATCGTGCCGCGTCCATCTCCTCCGTAAGGGAGATGCTCCCGTAGAGATGGTGCGCCGCGGCGGCCCTTTCCTCCGGCCCCGGCTGCGCCGTCAGCACCGGCATGCCATCATAGAGTTGAAAGGCGTCCGCGCAGATGACCTCTCCGCCCGTCAGCCGCCCCAGCGCCGCAGCCACGGCGCTTTTGCCGCAGGCAGTGGGACCGCAGAGGACGAGAAGCATGGAAAGGACACCAAGCACTGGACAAATCCGCAGGCAAGGATTTCCCGTTTCGCCCGCCGGAATCATCCGGATGAATGACCGCTATGGCAGACATCGTCGGCATCGACCTCGGCACTACCAACTCTCTCATCGGCATCGTGGAGGCGGGATTTCCCATTCTCCTCGCGGATGCCGGCGGTTCGCGCATGACGCCGTCGGCGGTCTATTTTCCACCGGACGGCGGCGAACCGGAAGTGGGTGCCGCTGCAAAACGGAGGAGCCTGACAAGTCCGGAGCGCACCGTCGTTTCCGTGAAGCGCCTCATCGGACGCCGCCCGGGGGAACTGGATCATACGCCGGAGTATGCGACCGTGCGGGACTCCCGCGGCGGATTGTCCGTGCGCATCGATGACCGTCTTTTGAGTCCGGTGGAGATTTCTGCGATGATCCTGCGGCACCTCAAAGCCGTGGCGGAGCGCGCGCTGGAGAGGCCGGTCAGCCGTGCCGTCATCACCGTGCCGGCCTATTTCAATGACGCGCAGCGCACCGCCACGCGGCAGGCGGGGGAACTGGCGGGCTTCACGGTGGAGCGGATCGTCAATGAACCCACGGCGGCGGCGCTGGCCTTCGGGCTCGATAAGCTGGGGGAGCGCTCGCGCGTGGCGGTCTATGATCTGGGCGGCGGAACGTTTGATATCTCCATCCTCGAAATGAACGAAGGCGTCTTCCTCGTCCTCGCCACTCACGGGGACACGGCGCTGGGAGGAGACGACATCGACCGCGCCCTCACCGCATGGCTGGAAGCGCAGGCGTTTCCTGACAAAAATCGTCCCGGCCCGGAAATCAGAGCCCGCCTGCACGGTGCCGCAGTGGAATTGAAGCACACCCTTTCCTCACAGGAATCCGCAGAGGTCCGTCTGCCGTTCCTGGACGGCCAGGAGCACTTTCAGCGCGTCGTCACGCGGGCGGAGTTTGAATCGATTGCCGCCCCCATCCTGGAGCGCACTCGTGCTCACTGTCTGCGCACGCTGAGCGATGCAGGGCTCAAGCCGGCGGAACTGAACGCCGTCGTGCTCGTGGGTGGCAGCACGCGCATCCCGCTCGTGCGGCGGCTGACGGAGGAAATCTTCGGGCGCGTGCCGGACACCTCACAGCATCCCGATGAAACAGTGGCTCTCGGCGCGGTGATCCAGGCGGGCATCCTCAGCGGAGCCCTGCAAAAAATGGTGCTGCTGGATGTGACGCCTCTTTCCCTCGGTATCGAAACCTTTGGCGGTCTAATGAACGTGATCCTGCCGCGGAATACCACGATCCCGGCCAGGGCCGGTGAATTGTTCACGAATGCCGTGGCGAACCAGCAGTCAATGCTCATTCGCGTGCTCCAGGGCGAACGCGAGATGGCTCGCGACAACTGGGAACTGGGACAGTTCCAGATCGACTTCCAGCCCGGCCCGAAAGGCCATGCGCGTGTCGGCGTGCAGTTCGAAATCGATGCAGACGGCATCCTCCATATCCTCGCCCGCGACACAAAAACGAACACGGACAAACTGTTGGAGATTCGCCACAGCGCCGTGGACGTGGACGATGTGCGCGTGGAGGAAATGATTAGCGCCTCTGTGGAGCATGCCTTCGACGACATGCACGAACGCCAGTGGACCGCCGCGAAATTGAAGGCGGAGGAACTCCTCGATGCCGTGGCCGCCGCTCTCCCCGCCGCCGGGGATGCCGTCGACGGAGACACGCGGAAGGCAATCGAATACGCGGACGGAGAAGTCCGTGCCGCGCTCGCCGCAGAGGACCTGATCCGGTTGAAGTCCGCGAACCATCAGTTGGACACCGCCACCGAGGCCCTCGCCGCCATCATCGTCGAGCGGGCCATGGAACAAGCCCTGCAACGCCGCGGCCTCGTGTAGAAACGGACCGCGGACAGGATGAGCGCCGTCCCTTCTGAAGTGTTCTTTGGCCTTTCGCGGGGCGGGGGACCGTGCCATTTCTTTTGATCTTGGAAACCGCCGCCGTCAGTCCTGCCGCTGCTGCGCCCGCTCTTACCGGAATGCTTCCGGAGGAACTGGCGGAGGAACTCGCGTCGTGGGGGGAGCCCAAATACCGGGCGTCTCAGATTCTCGACTGGGTATTCCAAAAACGGGCCGCGGCCTATGAGGCGATGACCAGCCTCAGCAAGTCTTTGAGAGCGAAGCTGGCGGAAACGCATCCGCTGCACACCATGCGCATTGCCAAAGTGCAGGGCGCGAAGGACACCACGCAGAAGTTTCTCTTCAAGCTGCACGACGGGCGTTATGTCGAGAGCGTGCTCATTCCGGCTAACCGGAGCGCCTTCGGAGAGCAGAGCGACCGCCGCACCATCTGTGTGAGCAGTCAGGTGGGGTGCGCCTACGACTGCAAATTTTGCGCCTCGGGCCTCGCGGGCTTCACGCGAAATCTCCGGGCGGATGAAATCGTGGAGCAGATTCTTCAGGTGGAGGCCCAC
The DNA here is from genome assembly GCA_036262875.1 of Verrucomicrobiales bacterium. GTDB lineage: Bacteria > Verrucomicrobiota > Verrucomicrobiia > Verrucomicrobiales > V1-33 > V1-33. The sequence goes on along the minus strand of DATAIE010000769.1, from coordinate 1,170 downwards.
AGCGGGGAACGCATCGACAACATCGTCTTCATGGGCATGGGCGAGCCGCTCGCCAATTTCACAAACCTCAGCCGGGCGATCCGGATCATTCAGGCGGACTGGGGCATCGGCATAGGCGCGCGGCACATCACGGTTTCCACCAGCGGGCTGGCGCCGCAGATCAAGAAGCTCGCGGATTTCCCGATGCCGGTGCGGCTGGCGATCAGCTTCCACGGGGCCACCGATGAGGTGCGCAGCATCATCATGCCAGTGAACCGGAAGTATCCCATCGATACGCTGTTCGAAGCCCTGACGTATTTCCGGGACCGGAAAAAGCAGAAGATTACACTGGAGTACATTTTGATCGAAAATATCAACGACCAGCCGGAGCACGCCGCCGCCCTCGCCCGGCGCGCGAGGTCCATCCAGGCGAAGGTGAACCTCATCCCCTACAACACCGTGGAGGGCTTGCCGTGGACGCGCCCCTCCGAGCCCGCGCAGGATGCCTTTCTGGCCGTCCTCGAAAACGCCGGTGTGCCCGCCACCATCCGCCGCGAAAAGGGCCACGACATCGATGCCGCTTGCGGCCAGTTGCGGCTGAAGCAGGAGATGAGCGAACGTTAGACCCGGACAGCACTAACGAACGTTTTGGAAATCCGTCCCGGGTGTGATGAAGGCATTTGCGTCCGGACGCTCCCGGCGTTTGTTATCCGGCGTCGTCTCCCAGGTTCCCATCCTCATGAAAGCAATGCCCGCCGCCGTTGTCCTTGGTGTCACCGCCACACTTGCGTTTTTTGCCGGCCGCTGGAGTGCGGATGCTGAACGGCCCGACAGCACGCGGCGCAAAGCGGGCGCGGTGACGTCCACTTCACCGGCACCGGCCAAAAAGGAAGCCGGCGGACGCCCGGGAGTCGGCGGCCGGACGGACCGCTCGCCGAATGCTCCTGAAGCCGTGACAGTGGACCAGGCTCGCGCCCTCAGCCGGGAACAGCGCATGGATCTCGTGCGCACGGGCGCGCTTATTTTCGACGGTAATAAGCAGACTCCTTTTCTCGAAGGAGTGATCGCTGCGCTGGGGAAAGACGAGATAGAGGAAGCGGTTTCCATTATCGCCAAAGCCCAAAACCGCGGCAATTTTCCCGCGCCGGCCGTATGGAACGCCCTTTGGACGCAGTGGGGACGCGTGGACGC